>JBBRVT010000344.1:0-5103 GCA_038246615.1 Burkholderiales bacterium | reverse complement strand
GGGATGAAACGCTTTCGCACGCCTGCAGCAATGTGGGCGAAGGCGCGGTCGGCAAAGGCGTCGGGCGCCATCAGGAAGGGCATGCGGTAGCGGTTGCGCTGCGTCAGCGGCGTGTCGATGTAGCCCGGCGCGATGGTGACCACCTGCACGCCGTGCGGCCGGCACTCGCCACGCAGGCTCTCGCAGTAGGTGAACACTGCGGCCTTGCTGGCACAGTAGGCGCCATGGCCGGGCAGGCCGCGGATGCCGGCCACGCTGGCGATGCCCACCAGCCTGCCGCTGCCGCGCGCGCACATCGGCGCGACGAACGGCTGGAAGGTGGCGGCCAGCCCCAGGTTGTTGGTCTCGAAGGTGGCGCGCATCACCGCCAGGTCGGCGAAGTCGGCGCTGTCCATGCCCACGCTGATGCCGGCGTTGGCGATCACCACGTCGGGCAGGCCCGCCTCGGCGATGCAGCGGCGGCCGGCGCCGGTGATGGCATCGACGTCGCGCACGTCCGCGGCCAGCACCAGCAGGTCGGCTGCGGGGATGGCTTGCGCGGCGGCCCACTGCAGCACCGCGTCGGCGCGGCGCGCCACCAGCGCCAGGCGCCAGCCGGCGCGGTGGTAGCGCAGCGCCAGCGCCTGGCCGATGCCGCTGGACGCACCGGTGATGAAGACCAGCGGCCTGGCCGAAACCGTCACGGCCGGGCCCCGACAGCAGGCTGCACGCTCGACCGCGCGGCCAGCCGGCTGCCGGGCGGGGCCAGCGTGGCACGCACCGGTCCATTGAGGGTGAGCTGGCGCTGCAGGTTGTCGTAGTCGAGCCCGCCGGCGCGGGCCAGGGTGCTGCCGTGGCGCACCTGTACCGGCAGGTGCGAGCGCAGCCGCTCGAAGCGCAGGAAGGCATGCAGGAATTCGCCTTGCACCTCCAGCGTGTCGCCGCCGGCCAGCTGGCTGACGACCTGGGCGCCGCCGAGCAGCTGGATCTCGCTGCCGTCGCCATTGGCCAATGCGTGGCGGGCGGTGGCGTCGGTGGTGCGGCCATCGGGCCCGGTGGCCTGGATGCGCACGCCGTCGATCTCCAGCCGGTCGGTGGCAGGGAAGTGGCGCAGCACGTCGCCGGCGATGCGCAGCGATACCTGGCCATCGGGCGCGAAGCGGGTGATGGCGAAGTTGGTCATGGTGTAGTCGGGCGTCTGGCTGGGCGGGGCCTGGGCCCGCGCGCCCGGCGCCTGCGGCGTGTTGCGCACCAGCCACCAGGTGCCGGCCGCCAGGAATGCCATCAGCAGCAGCGGCAGGTAGGACGACAGGCCCTGCAGCAGCCGGTAGCGCCAGGGCTGCGGCGCACGCGCGGGCCGGCCGGCCGACATGGCGTCGACGCCGTCCTCAACTGCAGCGGGCCGGCCCAGCTGCACCGGCACCTCGGGCAGGTCGGGCAGGTGCAGTGCGGGGCCGGTCATCGGCCGGCGTGGCGCGGGGCGGCTGCGCGCATCAGCGGCCGTCCAGCGTGCCCTGTTGGGCGGCCAGCAGCTCGCCATAGCGCCCGCTGGCGGCCAGCAGCAGGTCGCAGAACTCGCGCGCCGCGCCCTCGCCGCCGCCGGCGCTGGTGACGTGGTGGGCCAGCGCGCGCGCCTCGGCATGGGCGTTGGCCGGGGCGCAGGCGAAGCCGGCGCGGGCCAGCAGCGGCAGGTCGGGCCAGTCGTCGCCGATCACCGCCAGCCGCGGCCAGGCCCAGCCGCGCTCGGCCAGCAGGGCCTGCGCCACGGCCAGCTTGTCGGCCACGCCGTAGTGGGCGTCGGCCAGGCCCAGGTCGGCCACCCGGCGGCGCACGGCGGGTGAATCGCGCCCGGTGATGACGACCGGCGTGATGCCGATCCGGGCCAGCAGCTTCAGGCCATGGCCGTCGAGCACATGGAAGGCCTTGAACACCTCGCCCGCCTCGCCGATGTAGAGCCGGCCGTCGGTGAGCACGCCGTCGACGTCGAAGATGGCGGCCTGCATGCCGGTGCCGGTGCCGTTGCCCGCGCCACACCCCGCGCCCAGGCCGCCGCCCTGGGCGCGCAGCAGCAGTTCGGGCGGGAAGTGCAACGCGCTCACACGACCTTTGCGCGCATCAGGGCACCGATGGTGAGCAGGCCCACCAGCTTCTGCGCGCCGTCGAGCACCGCCACTGCGGTGATGCGGTGCTGTTCCATCAGCTCGGCGCCCTGCACGGCCAGCGCGTCGGCCGGCACGGTCCTGGGCTGCGGGTGCATCACCGCGCCGGCGCTCAGCGTGCGCAGGTCGGCGCCGCGCTCGACCTGGCGGCGCAGGTCGCCGTCGGTGAAGATGCCCAACAGCCGGCCGTCGGCGTCGACCACCAGGGCCGTGCCCAGGCCCTTGGCCGACATGGTGCGCATCATGTCGATGAACGGGGTGGCGGGCAGCACCAGCGGCAGCGCGTCGCCCTGCACCATCAGGTCGGAGACCAGCACCAGCAGCTTGCGGCCCAGCGCGCCGCCGGGGTGCGAGCGGGCGAAGTCCTCGGCCTGGAAACCGCGCGCATCGAGCAGGGCCACCGCCAGCGCGTCGCCCAGCGCCATCTGCGCGGTGGTGCTGGCAGTGGGCGCCAGGTTCAGCGGGCAGGCCTCCTGGTCGACCGCGCTGCTGAGCACATGGTCGGCATGGCGGGCCAGCGTGGAATCGGGCTGGCCGGTCATCGCCACCAGGGTGGTGCCCAGGCGGCGCAGCGCGGGCAGCAGCGCGGCCAGCTCGTCGCTCTCGCCGCTGTTGCTGATGGCCAGCACCACGTCGCCGGGCTGCACCATGCCCAGGTCGCCATGGCTGGCCTCGGCCGGATGCACGAAGAACGCCGGCGTGCCGGTGGACGCCAGCGTGGCGGCGATCTTGCGGCCCACATGGCCGCTCTTGCCCATGCCCATCACGATGACGCGGCCGCGGCAGGCCAGCATGGCGGCCACCGCCGCAGCAAACCCGTCGCCCTGGCGCGCCGCCAGGCCCAGCAGCGCACGGGCCTCGATCTCGAAGGTCTGCGCGGCCAGCTGCAGGGCGCGTCGGGCGGGGTCGCTGGCGGATGGTGGCGGGGGGGGGCTCACGGCGTTGCGGTGCAGCGGCAGCCGCCGCTGAGGGGCTGGCTTAGGATGAAGGACATCGACATCGGATTCTAGGCGCCCACCCCGGGCGGGCGCCCACCCAGCCCGGCATGGCCACCACCCTCGAACTCGTGTTGCTGTACCTGGTGGCCGCCGTGCTGGGCGTGGTGGTCTGCCGGCTGCTGAAACTGCCGCCGATGCTGGGTTACCTGGCCGTGGGCGTGCTGATCGGCCCCAACGCGCTGGCGCTGGCCAAGGACACCGCCGGGGTGAAGTACCTGGCCGAGTTCGGCGTGGTGTTCCTGATGTTCGTGATCGGGCTGGAGTTCAACCTGCCCAAGCTGCGCAGCATGCGCACCCTGGTGTTCGGGCTGGGCTTGTCGCAGGTGGTGCTGACCGTGCTGGGCGCGGTGGCGGGCAATGCGCTGCTGACGCTGGGCTTTGCCTGGGTGGGGGTGCAGTGGCAGCTGGGCTGGCAGGGCGCGATCGTGCTGGGCTCGGCGATGGCGATGTCGTCCACCGCCATCGTCGTCAAGCTGATGGCCGAGCGGCTGGAGATGGAGAGCGAGCATGGCCGCCGGGTCATGGGTGTGCTGCTGTTCCAGGACCTGGCGGTGGTGCCGCTGCTGGTGCTGATCCCGGCGCTGGGCAGCAGCGGCGAGGACATGGCCTGGGCGCTGGGCCTGGCGCTGGTGAAGGCGGTGGTGCTGTTGACGCTGCTGCTGGTGGGCGGCCAGCGGGTGATGCGCTGGTGGCTGACCATCGTCGCGCGGCGCAAGAGCGAAGAGCTGTTCGTGCTGAACCTGCTGCTCATCACCCTGGGCCTGGCCTGGCTGACCGAGCATGCCGGGCTGAGCCTGGCGCTGGGGGCCTTCGTCGCCGGCATGCTGGTGGCCGAGACCGAGTTCAAGCACCAGGTGGAGACCGACATCCGGCCGTTCCACGACGTGCTGCTGGGGCTGTTCTTCATCACCATCGGCATGAAGCTGGACTGGCGCCCGGTGATCGACCAGTGGGGTCTGGTGCTGTTGCTGAGCGTGGGCCCGCTGTTGGTCAAGGGCGTGCTGGTCGCGGTGCTGGCCTGGCTGTTTCGCGCATCGCCGGGCGTGGCCATCCGCACCGGGCTGTACCTGGCGCAGGCGGGCGAGTTCGGCTTCGTGCTGCTGACGCTGGGCGCCGACAACGGCCTGGTGGAACCACAGTGGGTGAGCCCGGTGCTGGCCTGCATGGTGCTGAGCATGCTGGCCACGCCGTTCATCGTGATGCACAGCAACTGGGTGGTGATGAAGCTGTCGGCCAGTGAATGGCTGATGCAGTCGGTGCAGCTGACCAGCATCGCCAAGAAGGCGATCAAGACCGAATCGCATGTGATCATCGCCGGCTACGGCCGCAGCGGCCAGAATCTGGCGCGGCTGCTGACGCAGGAGGCCATCCCCTACATGGCACTCGACCTGGACCCCGACCGGGTGCGCCAGGCCGCTGCTGCAGGCCAGAGCGTGGTGTTCGGCGACGCCGCGCGCCTGGCCAGCCTGATGGCCGCCGGCCTGGGCCGCGCCAGCGCGGTGGTGGTGAGCTACCACGACACCCCGTCGGCGCTGAAGATCCTGCAGCTGGTGCGCGAACACGCGCCCAAGGTGCCGGTGATCGTGCGCACCATCGACGACACGGATCTGGAGCGCCTGCGCGACGCCGGCGCCACCGAGGTGGTGCCCGAGGCCATCGAGGGCAGCCTGATGCTGGCCGCGCAGGCCCTGGCGCTGGTGGGCGTGCCGATGCAGCGGGTGATCCGCATCACCCGAGATGCCCGCGACAAGCGCTACCACCTGCTGCGCGGCTACTTCCACGGCGCCGACGACGACACCGCCGAAGAGCGCAACCAGGCCCGCCTGGGCACGGTGGCGCTGCCGCTGGCGGCCGCCTGCATCGGCCAGCCGCTGGGGTACCAGGCACTGCATGCCATCGGCGTGCAGGTGGTCAACGTGCGCCAGGCCAGCGGCCGGGTGGTGGACGCCAGCGATGCGCTGCTGCTG
>JBBRVT010000343.1:0-5104 GCA_038246615.1 Burkholderiales bacterium | reverse complement strand
TAGAGCTTGCCATCCACCACGGCGCCGCCGTACGGGTCCTGCGTCCAGCCTTCGCCGGGCGGCACCACGTCGCCATGGGCGTTCAGGCCGATCACCGGGCCCCCCGCGCCATAGCGCCGGCGCACGATCAGGTTGGTGATCGACTGCATGCCGCAGGCCTGCACCTGGGCTGCGGGCACCGGGTACTGCTCGGCGGCGTAACCCATGTCGGCCAGCAGCGCGGCGGTGCGCTCGGCATGCGGCGCGTTGTTGCCGGGCGGGGTGTCGGTGGGTATCTGCACCAGGGCCTGCAGAAAGCGCACTTCTTCGTCGAAGTGGGCGTCGACCCAGGCGTCGAGCCGGGTGTACGGCGGTTGATGGGCAGGGGTCATGGCGCGGCGCGTTGTTGCGCAAGTTGGCCGAGCAGGTGCAAAAAGGCCTGCACACACAAGTCGATGTCGTGGCTGGTGCTGGACTCCAGCGGGTTGTGGCTGATGCCGCTGTGTTCGCCACGCACGAACAGCATGGCCTGCGGCATCACTTCATGCAGCTTCATCGCGTCGTGGCCGGCGCCGCTGGGCAGGCACAGCACCGGCAGGCCCAGGGCAGCCACTGCGGCCTCCCAGCGCTGCTGCCAGGCCGGGTGGCAGGGCGCGGCAGCGGCGCGCAGGGTTTCTTCCAGCTGGAAGGCCAGGCTACGGCGCTGGCAGACGGCCGCCAGTTCGGCCTGCACGTCGGCCACCAGCGCGTCGCGGGCGGCATCGGTGGTGGCGCGCATGTCCAGGCTGAACAACACCCGGCCCGGCACCACGTTGATCGAGCCGCCGGGCACCTGCAGCAAGCCGATGGTGCCCACCACGTCGGGCACGCTGGCCGCGCGCCGTTCCAGGTAGAGCGCCAGCTCGGCCAGCGCCGGCACCGCATCACGCCGCTGGCCCATCGGCGTGGTGCCGGCGTGGCAGGCCATGCCGGTGATCTCGCCCAGACAGCGCACGCTGCCGTTGATGGAGGTGACGACACCCAGCGGCAGGCTGCGGGTGTTCAGCACCGGCCCCTGCTCGACATGCACCTCGACGAAGCCCAGGTAACGCGCCGCATCGCGCCGCAGCGCAGCGATGGCGCCCAGGTCGCCCGGCAGGCCGGCGGCCTGCATCGCCGCCCGCATGGGGATGCCGTCGGCGTCCTGCTGGTCCAGCCAGGCCGGGTCGAACTGGCCCACCAGCGCGCCCGAGCCCAGGAAGGTGGCCTTGTAGCGCTGGCCTTCCTCTTCGGCAAAGCCCACCACCTCGATGCCGAAAGGCAGGCGCCGGCCCTCGGCCTTCAACGCGCGCACGCAGGCCATCGGCACCAGGATGCCCAGTCGGCCGTCGTATTTGCCACCGTTGCGCACGGTGTCGAAATGGCTTCCTGTGAGCAGCCTGCGGCTGCCCACAGGAACCCAACCTGGATTGCCACCCGACCCCTCCCCACGCCTCCCCTGTCCAGCGGAGGGCCTGCGGTCCGCCCAGGCCATTGCCTCATCGACGCTCCAATAGATCCCCACCACGTTGCCGACCGCATCCACGGTCACTTCATCAAAGCCGGTTTCGCGCATCCAGGCCTGCAACTGCCGCGCGCAGGCCTGGTGGGCGGCGGTGAGGTAGGTCACAGTCAGCTGGCCGTGCTCGGCGAAGCCGGGGTCGCTGTGCACCGCCAGGGCCTCGGCCCAGTCCCACACCAGATTGCCCAGGTCGGGCTGGATGCCGACCTTGTCGGCCAGGCGGATCTCGGCCACGCGGTGGATGTGGCGCAATGCCTCGTCGCGCTCGACATCCACCGGGTTGCCCAGCCGGCGGGCGAAGGTGGCGATGATCTGGCGCTTGCCCAGGCCGGTGCCGCGCGGGCCGCGCACTGCCAGCATGAACGGGAAGCCGAAGCGGGTGTTGTAGGCGGCATTCAGCTGCTGGATGCGGGCGAACTCGTCGGGCGTGCAGTCGGTCAGGCCGGCCTTGCCCTGCTCGTTGCTGCTCTCGGCGGTGAGCGTCTTGCTGACCATGGCCTTGCCGGCCAATTCAGGATGGCTGCGGATCAGCGCCAGCTGGGCGTCGGCGCCAGCGTCCTGCACCACCCGCACCAACGCCTGCTTCAGCTGGGCCAGCGTGGTGAACGGCCGTGCTGCGGCGGCCCGCTCGGCGATCCACGGCGAGTGTTCATAGGTGCCGTCCAGCAGCGCGGTGAATCCGGCGGGTGTCGCAGCGTTGAGCTGATCGAGAGTGAGCATGGCGCGGCGGCTTTCAGGTGGTCCACACGAAGGCGGTGTCGGGGTTGAAGGGGTGCGCCTGCTTCCAGTGGCGGGCGATGTCGATGCGGCGGGTGACCCACACCTTGTCGTGCTTCTCGACATGGTCGAGAAAGCGCTGCAGCCCGCGCAGCCGGCCCGGCCGGCCGAGGATGCGGCAGTGCATGCCGATGCTCATCATCTTCGGGCAGTCTTCGCCCTCGGCATACAGCACGTCGAAGCTGTCGCGCAGGTATTCGAAGAACTCGTCGCCCTGGCTGAAGCCCTGCGGCAGGCCGAAGCGCATGTCGTTGCAGTCCATCGTGTAGGGCACCACCAGCTGGGGCAGCAGGTTGCCGCTGCTGGTCTTCACGTTCAGCCAGAACGGCAGGTCGTCGCCGTAATAGTCGCTGTCGTACTCGAAGCCGCCCTGGTCGACCACCAGGCGCCGGGTGGCCGGGCTGTCGCGGCCGGTGTACCAGCCCAGCGGCCAGGCGCCGCCGGTGATCTGCTTCAGGATGTCGGTGCCGATGCGCACATGCTCGCGCTCGACCACCTCGTTGACCTGTTGGTAGTTCAGCCAGCGCCAGCCGTGGCAGGCGATCTCATGGCCCTGTTCCATCAGCGCCTCGGCCAGCTCCAGGTGGCGCTGCAGCGCCATCGACACCGCGAACACGGTCAACGGCAGCTGGCGGCGCTCGAATTCGCGCAGGATGCGCCAGACGCCGACGCGCGAGCCGTATTCATAGATCGACTCCATCGACAGGTGCCGCATCGGGTAGGCCGGCGGGTTGAACATCTCCGACAGGAACTGCTCGCTGCCGGGGTCGCCATGCAGCACGTTGTTCTCGCCGCCTTCTTCGTAGTTCAAGACGAACTGCAGCGCCACCCGTGCCTGCTGCGGCCACTGGGCCTGGGGCATGTCGCGGCCGTGGCCTTTCAGGTCACGCGGGTACAGGGGGCCGGATCGGAACAGGGTGGTCATCGGCAAGTCCTGGGGCGGGTGGAGACGGTCAGGCCGCCGGTTGCAATGCCGCAGCCAGATCGGGCGTGCGCGGGGCCAGATGCAGGTTGTGCTGCACGCTGGCCAGGTGCTGCGCCATCAGCGCGGCGGCAGCGTCGGCATCACGCCGCGCGATGGCGTCGACGATCTGCACATGCTCGTGCTGCGACTGGCCGGCCGAGAGTGCGCTCTGGTACATCAGCGCAATCAAGGAAGATCGGCTGAGCAGGTCGGCCAGCAGCTGCGCCAGCACCGCATTGCCGCTGATCTGGGCCAGCCGGGTGTGGAAGTCGGCCAGCAGCCGGGTGCGACCGGGCACGTCGGTGCGGGCCACGGCGGCCTGCTCTTGCTGCAGGTGCGCGCGCAGCGTGGCCACCTGGGCGTCCGATATCCGCGCACACAGGCTGCGCACCATCGCCACCTCCAGCATGCTGCGCACCTCGAACACCTGGCGCGCCTCGTCCACGCTGGGCGTGGCCACGAAGGCGCCGCGCGCGGGCGCCAGCACCACCAGGTGGTCACGGCTGAGCTGGTTGAGCGCCTGCCGCACGATGGTGCGCGAGACACTGAAGATGTCGGCGATCTTCTGCTCGGCCAGCTTGGTGCCGGGCATCAGGCGCCGCTCGACGATGGCGGCGGTGATCGACTCGACGATGCGCTCGGTGGCGCCTGCCTGCGCTGCCGGCGCTGCAGCGGCCGGCGCACGGCGGCTGCCCGCAGCGCTGCTGCGCCGACCGGCTGGCATGAGGGCGTGGGCAGGCTGGCTGGGCACGGCAAGCGGGGGGGGCTGGGTTGGCTGCAGGCAGGCGCAGCGGTGGATGGAACAGTTGACGGAGCGGTCAAAGTGTATACACTTTTTGACATCCAGGCCAAGCGCAACGCCGCACCACAAGGACACACGATGGGACACCTCAGCACACATGTGCTCGACACCATGAACGGCTGCCCTGCCGCCGGCATGCGGGTGACGCTGCAGCGCGTCGACAGCACCGGCGCACACACGCTGCTGAGCATGGCGCTGAACGACGACGGCCGCGCCCCGGGCGGCCCGCTGCTCGATGCTGCCAGCATGGCCACCGGGCGCTACCGCCTGCTGTTCGAGGTGGCGCCGTACTTCCGGGCCCGCGGCGTGACCCTGCCCGAGCCGCCCTTCCTCGACACGGTGCAGGTCGACTTCGGCATCGCCGACGCGGCCGGCCATTACCATGTGCCGCTGCTGGTCAGCCCCTGGAGCCACAGCACCTACCGCGGCTCCTGAGGCATGCGCGGCATGCGGCTTGCATGCCCGTTTTGCCACCAGCGCCACACCGGCAAGTCGGCCAGTACGCGCACCAACTGTATACACTTGATGGCACTGCTGGCGCCTCGCCAGCCACGCCAGGCACCCCATGGACACCTACCTGCTCGACTGGGCCAACCTGCTGTTGCGCTGGGCACATGTGATCACGGCGATCGCCTGGATCGGCTCGTCGTTCTACTTCGTCTTCCTCGACAGCAGCCTCACTGCGCCCACCGCGCCCGACCTCAAAGGCAAGGGCGTCGACGGTGAACTGTGGGCGGTGCACGGCGGCGGCTTCTACAACCCGCAGAAGTACATGGTGGCGCCCAAGAGCCTGCCGGCCAACCTGCACTGGTTCTACTGGGAGGCCTACAGCACCTGGCTGACCGGCTTTGCGCTGTTCACCGTGATGTACCTGTTCAACGCCGGCAGCTTCTTGGTCGACAAGAGCGTATTCGCCTGGGCGCCGGGCACTGCCATCGCCGCAGCGCTGGGCTTTCTGGTGGCGTTCTGGGTGGTCTACGACGGCATCTGCCGCGCCTTCGGCCAGAGGAAGAACGGCGATCTGATCGTCGCCGTGGGCGTG
>JBBRVT010000342.1:0-5135 GCA_038246615.1 Burkholderiales bacterium | reverse complement strand
CGCGCGGGCGATGTCCAGGTGCAGCCGGCAGCGGTTGGCGATGCTGCCGCCCCAGGCATCGTCGCGCTGGTTGCTGCGCGACTGCAGGAACTGCTCCAGCAGGTAGCCGTTGGCGCCGTGGATCTCCACACCGTCGAAGCCTGCCGCCATCGCGTTGGCGGCCGCCTGGCGGAAGCTGTCGACCAGGCCCGGCATCTCGTCGGCGCGCAGTGCGCGCGGCAGCTCATAGGGCACCGCGCGGCCGTCGCGGTCCATCGCCATGCCGCCCTGGGCAGTGATGGCCGACGGCGCCACCGGCGCACCGCCGTCGGGCTGGTGGCTGCTGTGCGACACCCGGCCGGTGTGCCACAGCTGCAGATAGATGAGGCCGCTGCGGGCATGCACGGCGTCGGTCACCCCGCGCCAGCCTGCCACCTGGGCGGCGGTGTGGATGCCCGGTACCCGCGGGTGGCCATGGCCCTGCCACGACACCGGCGTGGCCTCGGCGATCAGCAGGCCGCCGGGCGTGGCGCGCTGGGCGTAGTACTGCGCGTTCAGCGCGGTGGGCACGTTGCCGGCGCCCGCCCGCATGCGGGTGAGCGGTGCCATCACCACGCGGTGCTGCAGGGTGACGGGGCCGAGGGGCAGCGGCGTGAAGAGTGTGGCGGTCATGGTGGTGCAGGCGGTGATGGACAACGGACCCGGCCAGCCTAGCAGGCGCTTGCGCCGTGCGCGGTCACCTGCCGGACTGACGCTGTACTGGTGCCGAACTGGTGCTGGACCGGCAGGCACTGCAACCCACCCTGGACCTGGCGTCGAGTTGTCCCTACAAGCCGACCATGCGATTTCCCCTGTGACGTGTCGAGATTTCTGGACGCTCTCCGGGTTTGCGCGTCAATCGGGGCTCTTTTGTCCTCATGTTGCGCATGGGCCAGTCCGATAGTGAGGGCATCGACCACCACGGCCACTGTCATGATGACCATGCACACCACCACAGCCACACACCTGCCGCAACCGGCGGCGCCAGGTCAGCCGGCCCGGCCGACATGGTGGCAACGCTGGCGCGGTCGCCAGGGCGAAGGCAGCGGCCTGCGCGCCGACGACCTGGCCGCCGTGCAGCAGCGTCTGGGCGAGGCCGCCCAGCGCTGGACCGCCCATGTGGGCATGGCGCAGGCGCAGATGAACGACGCCATCGGTCAGTTGCTGAGCGGCTTCAACCAGATCCTGTCGGAGCTGGACCAATTGATCCTGCGGCCCGAAAACGCCGGCGACGACAGCACCATGACCGAGCGCGTGGACATGCTGGCGGCCTGCGAGACACGGCTGCTGGGCCTGC
Organism: Burkholderiales bacterium; assembly: GCA_038246615.1. Taxonomy (GTDB): domain Bacteria; phylum Pseudomonadota; class Gammaproteobacteria; order Burkholderiales; family Burkholderiaceae_C; genus Pseudaquabacterium. The sequence continues at coordinate 3,820 of JBBRVT010000342.1, read as the reverse complement.
TGCAGACGCTGGACAGCTTTGTGCAGTCACGCGACGCGGTGCTGGGCTCGGTGCGTGGCTTGTCGCAGGCATCGGGCAGCCTGCGCGACATGGCCGAGGACGTGGGCAAGCTGGCCCGCCAGACCAACCTGCTGTCCATCAATGCCGCCATCGAGGCTGCGCGGGCGGGTGAATCGGGCCGCGGCTTTGCGGTGGTCGCCAGCGAGGTGCGCCGGCTGTCCAATGAATCGGGCGAGACCGGCCAGCGCATCGGCAGCCAGGTGCAACTCTTCGCCACCCAGATGCAGAGCGCGCTGTCCCAGGCCGACGAGCAGGCGGTGCGCGGCACCAACGCGATCCAGTCGTCGGAGCAGACCATCCGCAGCGTGGTGTCGGACGTCGACACGGCGGTGTCGCAACTGCACGACCGGGCACTGGAGCTGCGCAACCGCGGCGAGGTGGTCAAGGCCCAGGTGCAGCAGCTGATGCTGGCCTTCCAGTTCCAGGACCGGGTGCACCAGATCCTGGACCAGGTCAACGGCTCCATCGCCAGCGCGGTGGCCCGCCTGCAGGCCGCCCTGGCCGAGGGCCGCGCGCCCGACGCCGCCGAGTGGGACGCGCTGCTGGGCGCCGGCTACACCACCAACGAGCAGCATGCCCTGGCCCGCGGCGAGGCCACCCCGGCCACTGCTGCCGCAGCCCGCAGCAGCGGCAGCAGCACCGAGACCACCTTTTTCTGAAGCAGCACACAAGCACCATGGCCAAGACCATCCTGATCGTCGACGACTCCAGCTCGCTGCGCACCGTGGTGAAGATCGCGCTGGTGCGGGCCGGCTACGACGTGATCGAGGCCGTCGACGGCAAGGACGGCCTCGTCCAGCTGGACAAGGCCGGCAAGGTGAACCTGATCGTCAGCGACGTGAACATGCCCAACATGGACGGCATCACCTTCGTCGGCCAGGTCAAGCAGCACCCGCGCCACCGCTTCACGCCAGTGATCATGCTGACCACCGAGGGGCAGGACGCCAAGAAGGAGCAAGGCCGTGCCGCTGGCGCCAAGGCCTGGATCGTCAAGCCGTTCAATCCGCCGCAACTGCTGGACGCGGTCTCCAAGCTGATCCTGCCCTAGGAGCCAAGATGAGCGACAACGCCCACGCCCTCGCCAACGCCCCAGGCCGCGCCATGTCCACGCTGCGGCTGCCCGCCGAACTGACGATCTACACCGCCGCAGAAACCCGCGCTGCCTGGCTGGCCTGGTGCGCCGCCGACGCCGACCAGATCGAATCCACCTGCCGGGTCGATGCCGCTGCGGTCGATGAGGTCGATGCCGCCGGCGCCCAGCTGCTGGTGGCGCTGTCCAACAGCCTGGCGCAGCAGCAGACGGTGCTGCAACTGTGCAACGCCAGCAATCCGCTGCGCCAGGCTTGCGAGGACCTGGGCCTGGCCAGGCTGCTGGCGCCCGACGGTAGCGACGGCGACGACGGCGCCAGCACGGGCGCAGGAGCACGCGCATGAAGAACGCCGACATGGACACCAGCTTCATCGCTGACGCACTGCCGGCCTTCCTGAGCGAGGCCCGTGAGCAGATCGCGGCGATCGAGCAACTGCTGCTGCAGCTGGAAGACGCACCCGAAGACCGCAACCTGCTGGACTCGTTGTTCCGCTGTGCCCACACCGTCAAAGGCTCGGCCGGCATCTTCGGGCTGGACGCGGTGGTGGGCTTCACCCACCACGTCGAGACCCTGCTCGACCGGCTGCGCGAAGGCCACCTGCTGTTGACGCCGGCCCTCAGCACGCTGCTGCTGCAATGCAACGACCAGATCAAGGCGCTGGTGGATGCGGCGCAAGACCCGGATGCCGACGACGCCGCAGCCGCGGCCGAGCGTGAGGCGCTGATTGCCCGGCTGCATGCAGCGGGGGGTGCGGCGGGGGGCGTGGCGGGTGGTGCGGCCGACCTGCCAGCGCTTGGCGGCGCCAGCACTGTCGAAGCTACCAGGCCTGCTGCCGTGCTCGGCCCCTGGCAGGTGTCGGCACAGTTCGGAGCCGACACCTTCCGCAACGGCATGGACCCACTGACCATCCTGCGCTACGTGGCCGGCCTCGGCCGCGTGGCGATGGTGGCCTGCGACAGCGCCACCGTGCCCACACTGGAACTGATCGACCCCGAGTCGTGCCACCTGGCCTTCCAGTTCAACCTGCAGACCGATGCCGACCGCGACGCCATCGAGGCCGCCTTCAGCTTTGTGCGTGACGACTGCGCACTGCGCCTGACACCGCCGGTGATCGCCGCCGAGTCGCCCGCGCCGCAGCTGGGCGACATGCTGGTGGCGATCGGTGCCGTCACGCCGGATGAGCTGAGCAACGCGTTGAAGAAGCAGGCCGAAGCCAGGGATGCCACCGGCCAGGTGCCGCCGATCGGCGAGTTGCTGCAGAACGCCACCGGCATGCGGCCGCAGATCATCGAGGCGGCGCTGCAGACCCAGACCCGCCAGCGCGCAGCCGGCGCCGCTGCTGCGCCACCCGACGACACCCGCTTCATCCGCGTGCAGGCCGACCGGCTGGACGCGGTGATCAACCTGCTGGGTGAGCTGGTGATCGCCGGCGCCGGTGCCGCGCTGCTGGCGCGGCAGGCCAAGCAGCGCACGCTGATCGAGGCCAACACCCAGATCGGCCGGCTGATCGAGGAGATCCGCAACGGCACCCTGCAACTGCGCATGGTGCCGATCGGCGAAACCTTCTCGCGCTTTCGCCGCGTCGTGCGCGACACCGCAGCCGAGCTGGGCAAGGACGTGGCGTTCGAGATCATCGGCGGCGAGACCGAGCTCGACAAATCGGTCGTCGAGCGCATTGCCGACCCGCTGATGCACCTGGTGCGCAACGCGCTGGACCACGGCCTGGAAACACCCGTTCAGCGCCTGGCCACCGGCAAGCCGGCGCAGGGCCGGCTGGTGCTGTCGGCGTGCCATGAGTCGGGCAGCATCCTGATCCGCATCACCGACGACGGCCGTGGCATCCACCGTGAACGGGTGCTGGCGCGCGCCTGGGAGCGCGGCCTGGTCGAGCACGGCGTCACACCGCCCGACGCAGACATCCTCAAGCTGATCTTCGAGGCCGGCTTCTCCACCGCCGAGAAGGTGACCAACCTGAGCGGGCGTGGCGTCGGCATGGATGTCGTGCGGCGCAACATCGAAGCCCTGCGCGGCACCGTCATGGTCTACAGCGACCCGGGCGAGGGGTCGCGCATCGAGATCCGGCTGCCGTTGACGCTGGCCATCATCGACGGCTTCCTGGTCGGCGTGGGCGCGTCGAAGTTCATCTTCCCGCTCGAAGCGGTGGTGGAGGTGATCGAGGCGCGCTCCAGCGTCAGCAAACCCGATGCCCAGGGCCGCAGCGTGGTCGAGTTGCGCGGCCGGGTGCTGCCGGTGCTCAGCATGCGCAGCTTGTACGGCCTGGAAACCGCTGAACCCGAGCGCATCAGCGTGGTCGTCATCAAGTCTGGATCGCACAGCTACGGCGTGATGGTCGATGTGCTGCTGGGCCAGCACCAGACGGTGATCAAGCCTTTGGGCCGCATGTTCCAGAGCCTGCGCGGCATGTCGGGCTCCAGCATCCTGGGCAGTGGCGAAGTGGCATTAATTCTGGACGTCAATTCCCTGGGTGATTTTGCAGCGGGCAAGCCGTCCGTGCTTGGCAAAACCCGTGAGGCCGCCAACGGTGGCCCCAAGACGTTCATTCAAGGTTGAACGGATGAAACCGCAAACGATTCAGCTGGTTCAGGATTCCTGGAAAGAGGTTTTGCCGATTGCCCCCAAGGCAGCGGAGCTTTTCTACCAGAACCTCT
>JBBRVT010000341.1:0-5149 GCA_038246615.1 Burkholderiales bacterium | reverse complement strand
GCTTGACACGGCCAACCCCACCGCAGACTGGTTCCTGCGCGAGCCGGCGGTGGCCGCCACGCGGGTGAAGTACAAGAACAACCAGGTCGGCGTGTATGTGCAGGACGACTGGAAGCTGAGCAAGCAGCTGGAGCTGAACCTGGGCGTGCGCTGGGACTTCGAGACCAACCCGCTGAACAACGATTACGTCACCCCCGCCGGCCTGGTGAGCGCACTGAACAGGGTGGACATCACCCGCTACGGCATCACCCCTGCGGCAGGCCAGACCTATGCACAGTCGCTGGCCAAGGGCGACATCGACATCAACAACTACATCTCCACCGGCAGCAACCGCAAGACCTTCTACGGCGCGGTCGCGCCGCGGCTGGGCTTCTCCTACGACCTGCTGGGCGATGGTGCCAGCGTGGTCTATGCCGGCTGGGGCCGCGCCTACGACCGCGCGATGGCCAACAACGCGATGGACGAGCTGCAGCGCAACCTGGGCACCGGCGACCAGTTCATGATCCGCAACGACTACAAGATGCCCTACAGCGACCAGCTGAGCGTGGGCCTGCGCCAGGCACTGCGCCTGCTGGGCACCGAGCTGAACACCGAGGCGGGCGCCACCTACACCCATGCCAAGAACCAGTTCAACTGGTTCTCGGGCGACCGCGACCCCAACGGCGGTTTCGGCAACCGCGGCGGCTCGATCGATCCAAACTGGGGCGCCGGACCCCAAGGCTACGGCATGCTGGTGCTGGGCGACTTCATCTCGCAGCAGAAGACCACCACGCTGTTCCTGCGCGCCGACAAGCCCTACAGCAGCGCATCGGGCTGGCAGGCCGGCGTCACCTACACCTGGAGCGAAGGCAAGACCACCAACCGCGACTGGACCGACGACATCTTCAACTGGGGCTACGGCAAGCCGGGCGACGTGGGCGGCTTCTACCCCAGCAAGCTGGTGGAGAAGCACCGCATCGTGGCCACCGGCTTCACCGAGAAGCTGCTGCCCTGGGGCACCACGCTGTCGGGCCGGCTGACGCTGGGCTCGGGCCTGCCTTACCGCATCACCAGCTGCCCGATGAGCTGGGACGCCTGCAAGTCCTTCCTCGGCGAACCGAACTGGACACGCCAGTTCGACCTGGCGGTGTCCAAGGGCTTCAAGGTGCCAGGCGGTGAACTGGCGCTGCGCATGGACGTGATCAACCTGTTCAACACCGTGAACTGGAACCAGTACAACGACTGGGGCGGCGGCCCGGGCAACCCACAGAACTTCACCGGCGGTGACAACCCCGACACCGGCAAGAAGACCGGCGTGTCGATGCCGATGCGCACCGTCAAACTGTCGCTGCGCTACATCTTCTGACCACCACAGGGGCGCCCCGCGGTGCGCGCACCGCAGGGCGCCACGCCAGGACCTTGACCGTGACCCACGACATGCACGACGCCGGACGGCGCCTCTTTCTGGCTGCGGCCGGCGCCACCGGCCTGGCTGCGGCGCTGGGCGGCTGCGCCTTCCCCAACACGCACCGGCTGCCGCCCGCAGGCCCCGACGGCCCGCTGCCCGCCGACGACAGTGCGTTGCTCGACGACCTGGAGCAGCGCACCTTCGCCTTCTTCCGCGACACCACGCCGCAGGACACCGGACTGGCGCCCGACCGCTGGCCCAACCGCAGCTTTGCCAGCATCGCCGCAGTGGGCTTCTCGCTCAGCGCCCATGTGATCGGCGCAGGCCAGGGCTGGATCCCCCACGAACAGGCGCGCAGCCTGGTGCTGAACACGCTGCGCTTCTTCCGCGACGCGCCGCAGGGCCCGGGGGCGCGCGGCACGGCGGGCTACCGCGGTTTCTACTACCACTTCATCGACACCGGCACCGGTGAGCGCTTCGGCACCTGCGAGCTGTCCACCGTGGACACCGCGCTGCTGCTGATGGGCGTGCTGCATGCAGCGGCGTACTTCGGCGGCAACCATGCGCACGAGGTCGAGATCCGCCGCACCGCCGAGACCCTGACCGAGCGGGTCGACTGGCCCTGGGCCCAGCACCGGCCGCCGTCCATCTGCCACGGCTGGCACCCGGAGAGCGGCTTCATCGCCAACGACTGGAAGGGCTACAACGAGGCGATGCTGGTCTACCTGCTGGCGCTGGGCTCGCCCGGCCGCACCGTGCGGCCCGACGCCTGGGAGGCCTGGTGCAGCACCTATGCCGAGAGCTGGCAGACCTTCCACGACCACACCCATCTGCACTTCGCACCGCTGTTCGGCCACCAGTACACCCATTGCTGGGTCGACTTCCGCGGCATCCGCGACGCGGCGATGCGCGAACGTGGTTTCGACTACTTCGAGAACAGCCGCCGCGCCACGCTGGCCCAGCGCGCCTATGCCCAGGCCAACCCGCTGGGCTGGGCCGGGTACGGCGGCGACATCTGGGGCATCACTGCCTGCGACGGCCCGGCCGACGTGCACCGCCTCTGGCGCGGCGAGCTGCGCCGCTTCCGTAGCTACGCCGGGCGCGGCGCGGGCGGGCACCACACCTGGGACGACGGCACGCTGGCACCCACCGCCGCCCTGGGCAGCCTGCCCTTCGCGCCCGAGGTGGTGGTGTCGGCGCTGCGCGCGTTGCGCCGGCAGTACGGCCAGGCCATCTATGCCAAGTACGGCTTCGTCGACAGCTTCAACCCCAGCTTCCACTACACCGACGTGGCGCTGCTGCACGGCCGGCTGGTGCCCGGCCTGGGCTGGGTGGACACCGACCACCTGGGCATCGACCAGGGCCCCATCGCCCTGATGGCGGCCAACCACCGGCGCGACGAGGTCTGGCGCCTGATGCGCGGCGACGCGCAGATGCAGCGTGGCCTGCAACGGGCGGGTTTTCGCGGCGGCTGGCTCTAGGCGGCAGGCGGCACACTGCCTGCTGCCCCCTGTATTTGCAGCCCTCCCCAAGTGCGCGACGCTTCCCCACGCCCGGCCGCCCTGGCACGCCGCCGCCTGCTGCAGGCCGGCGCGCTGGCGCTGGCCGCGCCGGCGCTGCAGGGCTGCGGCAGTGCCAGCAGCGGGCCGCTGCGCTTCTGGGCCATGGGGCGCGAGGCCGACGTGGTGGGCACGCTGCTGGACGACTTCCACCGCGCCCACCCGCAGATCCGCGTGCGGGTCGACGCCCTGCCCTGGAGCGCGGCGCACGAGAAGCTGCTCACCGCGTTTGCCGGCGACGCCACGCCCGACATCGCCCAGCTGGGCAACAGCTGGCTGCCCGAGTTCGGCGCACTGGGCGCGCTGGCGCCGCTCAACGCCTGGGTGGCCGCCACGCCCGCGCTGCAGCCGGCCGACTGGTTCGACGGCATCTGGCAGACCAACGTGGTCGACGGCCAGCTGCTGGGCCTGCCCTGGTATGTGGACACCCGGCTGATGTTCTACCGGCGCGACCTGCTGGCGCGCGCGGGTGTGGCCGCCGCCCCGGCCACCTGGGCGGGCTGGACCGCCGCGCTGGACGCGCTGCAGGCCAGCGGCATCGCCCACCCGCTGCTGCTGCCGATCAACGAGTTCGAGCCGCTGCTGGCGCTGGCGCTGCAGCAGGGCGACCCGCTGCTGCGCGACGGCGGGCGCTACGGCAACTTCCGCTCGGCCGGCTTCCAGCGTGCGCTGGCCTTCTTCCTGCAGTTCTTTCGCAGCGGCCATGCGGCGGCGGTCGGCAACAGCCAGATCGCCAACCTCTGGCAGGAGTTCGGCCGCGGCAGTTTTGCCGCCTTCATCTCCGGGCCCTGGAACATCGGCGAGCTCGACCGCCGCCTGGGCCCGGGCCGCCGCGCCGACTGGACCACCGCGCCGCTGCCCGCGCCCGACGACAGCGCACAGCGGCCAGGCGCGTCCACCGCCGGCGGCGCCAGCCTGGTGGTGTTTCGGCGCAGCCAGCGGCAAGACCAGGCCCGCACGCTGATCGCCTGGCTGGCGCAGCCGGCGGTGCAGCAGCGCTTCCATGCGCTGACCGGCAACCTGCCGCCGCGGCGCAGCACCTGGCAGCGCGCCGATGCAGCAGGGCAACGACTGATCGACGAGCCACGCACCCGCGCCTTCGCCACCCAGCTGGAGCAGGTGCGCCCGGCCCCCGCCGTGCCGGAGTGGGAGCGCATCGCCCAGGAGATGCAGTTGCTGGCCCAGCGCGCCGTGGCGCAGGGCCTGGCACCGCTGGCCATGGCCACCGCGCTGGACGCGCGGGTGGATCGCATTCTGGAAAAGCGGCGCTGGATGCTGGCGCGCAAGGCTGCGGCATGACTTGGCGCCAGCTGTCGAAACGCCTGGTGGCCTGGAGCTTCGTCGCCCCGGCACTGGCGGTGATCGGCCTGTTCTTCGCGCTGCCGGTGGCCATCGGCCTGGGCCTGAGCCTCACCGACTTCGACATCTATGCGCTGGCCGACTGGCGCAACCTGCGCCTGGCCGGGCTGGACAACTACGCCCACGTGCTGACCCTGCCGCTGTTCTGGCAGGCGCTGCGCAACACCCTGCTGTTCGTGGTGCTGGGCGTGCCGCTGTCCATCGCCTTGTCGCTGGGCTGCGCGCTGCTGCTGCAGTCGCCGCTGGCGCGCTTCAAACCCTTCTTCCGCACGGCGCTGTTCGCGCCGGTGGTCACCACGCTGGTGGCGGTGGCGATCATCTGGCGCTACCTGTTCCACGTTCGCTACGGGCTGATCAACAGCGGCCTGGGCGCGCTGGGCCTGGAACCGGTGGACTGGCTGGGCGACCCGCGCTGGGCCATGCCTGCCATCGTGGTGCTGGCGGTGTGGAAGAACTTCGGCGTCAACATGATCATCTTCATCGCCGCGCTGCAGGCCATCCCTGAAGAGCTGTACGAGGCCGCGCGGCTGGACGGCGCGCGCCGCTGGGCGTTGCTGCGCTACATCACCCTGCCGATGCTGGGGCCCACGCTGCTGATGGTGAGCGTGCTGACGCTGGCGGGCTACTTCCAGCTGTTTGCCGAGCCCTACGTGATGACCCAGGGCGGGCCGCTGCAGAGCACGGTGTCGGTGCTCTACCTGATGTACGAAGAGGGCTTCCGCTGGTGGAACCTGGGCCAGGCCTCGGCCATCGCCTTCATCCTGTTCGTGCTGATGGTGGTGGCCACGCAGGGGCTGCTGTGGCTGGGCCGGCGCGGCGAGCGTCTTGCGTCGGCATGAGGGCG
>JBBRVT010000340.1:0-5155 GCA_038246615.1 Burkholderiales bacterium | reverse complement strand
TTGTCGATGACTTCCCCGCCGCATTCCCTGATTGGCAGTGCCAGGTGACCGCGCTAGAGCTGGCGCGCGCATGCTGGTAGAAGCCCACCATCCTGCACGCCGAGCACCACCGCCCCGCGGACCAGGCCACGCCGGATCGCTACGCGCGGCACTACGCCGACATGGAGCGATTGCTTCGCCACTCGGACGCCGCCGAGATGCTGGCGGACCATGCGCTGTGCGAGCGTGTCGTCGATTGGAAGAGCCGGGTATTCGCGCGTCAATGGGCGCGCTACGACCTGGCCCGACCAGGCACGTTTCGCCTGCTGCCGACCGAGGGGCGGCTCGCCGCCCTGGCACGTGATTACGCACAGATGCGCGCCATGTTCATCGCCGCACCGCCAGAATTTGACGTCGTGATGGACCGGCTTGCCAGGGCCGAAGCTGCGCTGAATGCGGCGGGCGCCTCCTAGGCAGGCCGGGGCTGCGGGCCGGCAGGCCGTTCAAGGCGGAGTAACTCCGGCAGTAACTCTGCCAGCCTAGCTCGCCGAACCTGAGTGTTCTGGCGTGCTTCAAGCCATCCTTCGAGTGATCCCCAGGCCAGCACGCAGCGATTCAGTGACCGCCGAAGTAGTCCTGGGCAACACAAAAAACCCGTTTTCTTCAATCACGATGGGCTTCTCTTGTTGTCCGCAGGCGGCCGAAGAAAGTCGGCCAAAGTCGGCTTCGCTTGCAGCAACAACTGCGGTTGTCGGCACTGAAGGTCCGCGAACCGGCGTCCGACCCGGGCCTTTTCCAGCCGCCGCAGTGCATGGCGTCGTGCGGCTCACGACGGCAGCCACGCAAGATGCATGTCGCGGCTGACGGTGGCAAGCCCGCCTGGCACGGCCGGGCGAACCCCTGCACTGGCCCGGCAATCGGTGCGTACTGGTTCAAAGCGCAGTGTCCTGGCGACAACACACCAGCGCCAGAGATCCCCGATCTGTTCGGTAGCCCACCAATCCAATGCCTTTTGGTGAACAATTGTTTGAAATGAGCCGTCAGGGCGCTAAAAATGTCACGTTCACACGTGACCATTGGTCGAACGGGTTCACCGAATGCGCAGGCGAACCCACCCAGGAGGAGATTGCCGTGTTCGAGAAGTTGGTGCCTGTCAACAAGGTTCGGCATGCGCACAAGCGCATCAAGCAGATTCAGGGCTATGGCTTTGCCGCCGATTTCCACATCGCCTCGGTCATGGTGCATGAGTTTGCCCGGGCTGCGGCCACCTACCCGGTGGTGTTCCTCGAAGACAAGGCGCAGGACGGCTTCCGCCCGGTGGCCCTGCTGGGGCTGGATGCCGGTGAGAACCTGTTCGTCGACGCCAATGGCAAATGGCAGGCGTCGTATGTGCCGGCCATCATCCGCCGCTACCCGTTCGCGCTGGCCGGTGCCGGTGAAGAAGGCAAGTTCACCGTCTGCATCGACGAGGGCAGCCCCCTGGTCAGCGACAACGAGGGGGTGCCGCTGTTCGATGAACAGGGCGAGCCCACCGAGGCCATCGAAAACGTCAAGCGTTATCTGGGCGAATTGCAGCAGATGGATGCGTTCACCCGCGGCTTCTGTGCCTGGCTGTCCGAGCACAACCTGTTCATCCCGCTGAACATGCGGGTGCGCCAGGCAGAGCAGGTGAAGAACATCACCGGCTGCTACGTCATCAATGAAGAGCGGCTGAACAACTTGTCGGACGAGCGCTTCCTGCAACTGCGCGAAAAACGCTACCTGCCTGCCGCCTATGCGCACCTGATGTCGTTGGCGCAGATCGAGCGCCTGATGACGCTCAAGCAAGAGCGCAGCCCCGCCGCAACTCAACCGGTTGCCTGACCCCCGCGCCCACCCTGACTTCGCCCACGGTCAGCCCCACTTCGCCAGCAAACGCGTGCGACGCCACACCAGCCCATCCACTGCGCCGCGCAGTTCTGCGTTGCTTCGCCGATTGATGCGTTCGGCCTTCCAGGTCGAATCGCTGGAGCCGCGCATCCTGCTGTCGGCCGACCCGGCCGGCGCAGCAGCGCAGTTGCTGGTGCTGCGCGATGTGGACGAACTGCGGCTGTCGCAAGACGCGGCTGATGCGCTGCGGCTGCAGGCCCTGTCGCAGGCCACGGCCGGCCAGGCGCCGCAGACTCTGGCCGCGCCGATCGGCGGGGCTGTGGCGGCCGGCGTTGCCAGCGCTGCCACCGGGCCCACGCTGGCCGACTTCGCGGTTGGCGCCGGCACGTCGAACAGCGCTTTCCTGGATGCAACCCTGTCCGTGCCCGCGCTGGCCCAGCCTGGTGACCTGCAACTGGGCCTGCCTGGCCCGGCATGGCACCTGGACGCAGGCCGCTTCGACACCGCCACCCTGGTGACCGGTGCCGCTTCCAGTTCGCTCTGGGTCGACACCGGCGCCACGCTGACTGGCAGCGGCGCACTGGGCGGGCCGGTGCGGGCCGATGGCACCTTGGCGCCCGGCTACTCACCCGGCCGCATCCAGTTCGACAACGGCCTGTCGTTGGGCACGGGCGCGGTCACGCAGATCGAGCTGGGCGGCACCACGCCCGAGACGGGCTTCGACCTGTTGACGGTGACCGGCGCGGCGGCCCTCAACGGCAAGCTCGAGGTGCAGCTGTTCGGCGGCTTCGTGCCGCAAGTCGGCGACAGCTTCGAGTTTTTGCGCTTCGACAGCGTGAGCGGTGGCTTCAATGCCGCCAGTGGCCTGGTCGACCTGGGCCACGGCCTGTCCTACAGGCTGGAGCAGACCAGCAACGCGTTGCGCCTGGTGGTGCAGCGCCTGGACACCGCCACCGCGTCGATGGTGCAGTCGCTGAGCGGCACTGCGACAGTCAACAGCCACGCGCTGGTCGATGACGACATCGTCGGCATGGCGATGAACGCCGGCTACTTTGCGCCGCAACTGGCCCCGGGCGCCAGCCTGGCGGTCACCGGCACCTTGGCGCTGGAGGGGGCGCTGTCACTGTCAGGCACGCTGGCGCTGAGTTACCACCAGGGCCTGACGCTGGCCGGCCAGACGGTGGACGGCTGGCAGGTCGGCATCGCCGATGGCAGCGGCCGGCTGGGCCCCGATGGCAGCCCGGCGCTGGGCTTTTCCGATGCCGATGCCGCGCTGATGTGGCTGGACAGCCGCAGCAGCACCGACGGCTGGCTGTGGGCGCAGGGCAACCTGAGCGGGCTGGCCTTGCAAGGCAACACCGGCATCGGGCTGACCGCAGGCAGCCTGTCGCTGGACGTGGCCCTGGGCCTGGGCACCGGCAACAACACGCTGATCGATCTGTCGTCGGGGCCGTTGTCGCTGCGCGAATGGACCGTGGCTGGCCAGACCTGGCGCTTTGATGGCGCCGACGGCGCCGAGCGCGTGGCCGTGGCCGGCAATGCCACCCTCAACCTGCCGGCCGGCATCAGCTTGGCGGGCGCGTTGGGCCTGGTGTCGTCGGCCGACGGCTTGCTGGTGGCCGGCAGCAGCTTGCAGGCGCGCCTGTCGGCTGGCAGCGTGTCACTGGGCTTGGACAACGGCAGTTTCGGCCTGCTGCTGCCGGCCAGCGGCACTGGTTTTGCGCTGGAAGCCAGCGGCGCGCTCTTCCTCAGTGGCGGCAGCTTCGCCAATGCCAGCGCCACCAGCGTGGCGCTGCGGCTCAACACCACCGGCGCCACCCAGGCGGCGCGCACGCTGGCGGTCGGCGACTTCAGCTACAGCTTTGCGCAGAGCGCACCGGCGGCGTCGCCGGTGGTGGCCATCGTCGGTCTGAACGCGTCGCTGGGCGATGGGTTCCGCCTGAGCGGCAACTTCTCGTTCGAGAAAGATGCGGCCAGTGGTGACCTGCAGGTGCTGGCCAGTTCGGCCAGCGTGCTGTTGAAGGCGGGCGACAACCACGCCGGTGTGTCCGCTGCCCGCGTGGCGCTGGTGTCCAAGGCCGGCGGCGGCACGTTGCTGGAGGCCAGCGGCGCGCTGGAAGCGGCGCTGGGCAGCGACTTGTCGGTGGCGGCAGACCTGGTGACAGTGCGCTGGAACTCCGGCAGCACCAACGCCGGCGGCAACACCATTGACGTGGCTGGCAGCAGCTACACCTTCGGCATGCTCGACGCCGGCCGCCGCGAGGTGGCGCTGGACAACGCGCGCGTCGTGGCCGGCAACTTCCTGCGGGTGCAGGGTGACCTGGCCTTTGTGCGCAGCAGCGCCATCGTCAAGCTGGCGGCCGACACGGCGGGCACGGCGGTCGATGAAGCCGGCGCCGGCCTGTTGGTGGATCTGCTGACGCTGGGCGGTGCAGGCCTGGCGGCCAGTGCCGGCATCGTGGATGGCCCGTCGCTGCAACTGGCCGGCGTGCAGTTTGGCGTGGCGCTGATGAGCGCGCGCGACACCCCCAGCCGCAGGTGGACCAGTGTGGTGGCCAGCGCCGACGAGGCAGATCTGCGCGGCATCCCCGATGTCGAGCTGACCGGCAACGACCTGGTGGTGCGGCTCAACAGCGCCGCTGCGGCCGGCGACGCGGTGGTCGACTATGCCGCCGGCGCCACGGTGCTGGCCGTGCCCACGGGCAGCGCCGGCAGCATCGCTCTGGACATGGCCGGCAGCGATGGCGAGTATGTCGAGGCCAGCGGCCGCTTGACGCTGTCGGTCGGCGGATTCGTCGAGTTGACGGGCGACCTGGCCGTGCGCAAGGCTGCGGCCACGGTTACCCTGGCACCGGTTGGCGGTTCGACTGTTGGTGAAGAAATCGACGTCCAACTGCTGAGCATCGGCGGCACCGGCCTGAGCGCGTTCGCCGGCGTGAACGGCGGCACGGCCGACGAGATGGGTCTGCGGCTCACCGGCCTGGAATTCGGCCTGGCGCTGGCCACCGAGTTGCCCGACACCGACCCGGCGACGACTGCGCGCACGTGGACCACACTGCAAGCCACGGCCACCGGCGTGAGCGTGGTGGGCCTGCCCGAAGGCATGGTGCTCGAAGCCAGCGGCATCGACGTCGCAGTCAACCAGGCCGGCGGCACGGCAACCACCGTCATCGACTACAGCGCCGGCGCCACCGCGCTGAGCGTGTTGACCGGCACCGGCAGCAGCCTGGACCTGGACATCGACGGCGCGCTCGGCGAGACGCTGCGGGCTAGCGGCTTCCTCGAGATCGACCTCTTTGGCTTCGTG
>JBBRVT010000339.1:0-5175 GCA_038246615.1 Burkholderiales bacterium | reverse complement strand
TTGCCGTCGCTCTTGCTCATCTTCTTGCCCTGCGCATCGAGCACCAGGCCATGGATGTACACATGCCTGAACGGCACCTTGCCGGTGAAGTGCTTCGTCATCATGATCATCCGGGCGACCCAGAAAAAGATGATGTCGTGGCCGGTGACCAGCACGCTGCTGGGCAGGAACAGGTCGGGGTCGCTGGTCGTGGCCGGCCAGCCCAGAGTGGAGAAGGGCACCAGGGCGCTGCTGTACCAGGTGTCCAGCACATCGGGGTCTCGCGTCAGCGTGCCGTTGTAGCCGGCCGCTGTGGCCTGGGCGCGGGCCTCGGCCTCGTCGCGGGCGACGAACAGCTCGCCATCGCTGCCGTACCAGGCCGGGATCTGGTGGCCCCACCACAGCTGGCGGCTGATGCACCAGTCCTGGATGTTCTTCATCCACTGGTTGTAGGTGTTCACCCATTGCTCGGGCACGAACTGCACCTCGCCCGATTCGACCACCTCGATGGCCTGCTGGGCGATGCTCTTGCCTGGCTTGCCGTCCTTGGATGCCCCGGGCTTGGTCATCGCCACGAACCATTGATCCGTGAGCATGGGCTCGATCACCTGGCCGGTGCGGGCGCAGCGCGGCACCTGCAGCTTGTGCTTCTTCGTCTCCACCAGCAGGCCTTCGGCGTCCAGCTGGGCGACGATCGCCTTGCGGGCGGCAAAGCGGTCCAGCCCGCGGTAGGCGGCGGGGGCGCCGTCCCACACCCTGGCGTCCAGGGTGAAGATGGTCAGCATCTCCAGGCCATGGCGCAGGCCCACCTGGTAGTCGTTGGTGTCGTGCGCCGGAGTCACCTTGACCACGCCGGTGCCGAAGGCCTTGTCGACATAGGCATCGGCGATCACCGGCACCAGGCGGCCGGTGATCGGCAGGCGCACCTGCTTGCCGATGAAGGCGGTGTAGCGCGCGTCATCGGGGTGCACCATCACGGCGGTGTCGCCCAGCATGGTTTCGGGCCGGGTGGTGGCCACCACCAATTGACCGCTGCCGTCCTCCAGCGGGTAGGCGATGTGCCAGAGGAAGCCGTCTTCCTCCTCGCTCTCGACCTCCAGGTCGGACACCGCCGACTTCAGCACCGGGTCCCAGCTGACCAGGCGCTTGCCGCGGTAGATCAGGCCCTCTTCATACAGCCGCACGAAGGTTTCGGTGACGGTGGCCGACAGCTTCGGGTCCATCGTGAAGTACTCATGCGCCCAGCTCACGCTGTCGCCCATGCGCCGCATCTGCCGGGTGATGGTGGCGCCGCTCTGCGCCTTCCAGTCCCACACCTTGGCAGCGAAAGCGTCACGGCCCAGGTCGTGCCGGTTGATGCCTTGCTCCTGCAGCTGCCGCTCCACCACGATCTGCGTGGCGATGCCGGCATGGTCGGTGCCGGGCACCCACAGGGTGTTGAAGCCGCGCATGCGGTGGTAGCGCGTCAGCGCGTCCATGATGGTCTGGTTGAACGCGTGGCCCATGTGCAGCGTGCCGGTGACGTTCGGCGGCGGCAGCTGGACGCAGAACGACGGCCGGGCCGGGTCCAGCGACGGCGCGTAGACGCCGCTTTGCTCCCACAGCGGCGCCCAACGGGCTTCGATGGCAGCGGGTTCGAAGGATTTTACGAGTTCGGTCATGGGGGCAGCAGGGCGCCAGGCCGGCCGGGCAGGCCGGCAGCGCTGGGCGTGTCAGAGGGGAGGGTGAATTGTAGAAGCCGCCCCCCACTGCAGCGGGCTGGCCGGCGGTGGCGCGCTCAGCGGCAGCTGTTGGCCACGGTGTAGTCGATCACCTTCAGCCGGCCAGCCACGATGTCGGCGCGTGCGGTCTCGGCGGCCCGGCGCATCGCGGGCGTCAGCAGCTTGTCGTTGTGCTGGTCGACGGCGTAGTCGACGCCGCCCTCCTTCAGGCCCAGCGCGGTGATGCCGGGCTTCACGCTGCGGAAGGCCTGCTCCACCGCCAGGTCGACCCGCTTGACCATCGAGGTGAGCATGGTGCCCGGGTGCAGATGGTTCTGGTTGCTGTCCACGCCGATGGCCAGGATGCCGCCGT
The DNA here is from genome assembly GCA_038246615.1 of Burkholderiales bacterium. Lineage (GTDB taxonomy): Bacteria > Pseudomonadota > Gammaproteobacteria > Burkholderiales > Burkholderiaceae_C > Pseudaquabacterium. Next base: position 3,123 of record JBBRVT010000339.1, on the reverse strand, counting down.
CCCTGGCCGCCTGCATGATGCCCAGGCCGGTGGTGCCGGCGGCGGCGAACACGACATCGACGCCCTGGGCGATCTGGGTCTTGGTGAGCTCGGCGCCCCGGGCCGGGTCGGTCCAGGCTGCCGGGGTGCTGCCCGACATGGCCGACAGCACCACCACCTTCGGGTTGCCATGGCGGGCGCCCTGCTCGTAGCCGCACAGGAAGCGCCGCACCAGCGGGATGTCCATGCCACCGACGAAGCCGACCTTGCCGCTCTTGCTGGCCATCGCCGCCAGCAGGCCGACCAGGAACGACCCCTCATGCTCGCGGTAGACGAAGCTCTGCACATTGGGCAGGTCGACCACCGCGTCGACGATGGCGAACGGTGTCTTCGGGAACTCACGCGCCACGGTGGTGATGGCCGCCGCCTGCGGAAAGCCGATGGCCACCACCGGTGCTGCGCCACGCTCGGCGAAGCGGCGCGCGGCCTGTTCACGCTGGGCCGACTGCGCCACCTCGAACTCGAGGTAGCGCCCGCCGGTGGCCTGGCGCCAGCGCTCTGCGCCTTCGAACGCGGCCTGGTTGAACGAGCGGTCGGCCTTGCCGCCCAACTCGTAGATCACGGCCGGCTGTGCCAGCGCGCTGCCCGCCACGGCAGCTGCCAGCAACACCAGGCCGGCCGCACGCCGCATCGTCAGAACTGCGCCTTGAACTGCAGGCCCCAGGTGCGCGGCTCATTGATGAAGCCGGTGAGGTTATTGAAGTCGATGCCGCCCACCACCCGGATCTGGTTGGTGATGTTGCGGCCGAAGGCGGCCACGTCGTACTTGCCATTGCCCCAGGTGTAGCCCACGCGCAAGCCCCCTTCGGTCACCGGCTTGCTGGTGAACTCGGTGCTCTCGTAGAGGAAGAAGTTCACCTTGCTGCGGTAGACCCAGTCGGTGTAGGCATACAGCTCGGCGCCGTCGCCCATCGGCTGGGTGTACTTCAGCGAGAAGTTCAGCGTGGTCTTGGGGGCCTGCGGCAGCGGGTTGCCGTTGATCAGGGCCTTGCCGCCAGCGGTGAGCGGGTTGGTCACAGTGCACGAGAAGCAGGGCGAGACGGCGAGGTTGGCGTCCTTGATCTGGGTGTCGTTGTAGCCCACGCCCAGCGTGGCCAGCAGGTTGTCGGTGACAAAGGCCTGCAGGTCGGCCTCGAAGCCCTGGCCGGTGGCCTTCTTGGCCGACACCAGCACGTTGGCGTTGCCGGCACCGCCGCCCACGGCGGTGAGCTGCAGGTCCTTCACGTTGTAGTGGAAGACACCGAAGTTCAGCCGCGCCCGCTTGTTGAACAGGTCGGTCTTGATGCCGGCCTCATACGAGGTGTTGGTCTCCGGCCCGGCCACCGACTTGCCGTTGAAGGCGCCCGCGCCCTGCACGCTGCTGCCACGGAAACCGGTGGCCACGCGGGCGTACAGGTTGGTGTCCTTGTCGAGCGCGTAAGTGCCGCTGGCGTCCCAGCTGAACTTGCTGTCCTTCGGCGACGACGACAGGTTGCCGTCGGGTTCAAGGCCGGCCAGTTGCGTGATGTTGCACTTCAGCGGACCGGAGCCCGGGATGCCAAGCGTCGGCCCGATGCAGGGCGCGAAGCCGCTCTGCTCATAGGCCTCCACCGTGAACTTCTTGTTGTCGCGGGTGTAGCGCAGGCCGCCGCGCAGCTTCAGCGCGGGGCTCACGTCGTAGTTGACCGCGCCGAACACTGCAACCGCGTCGTTCTTCTGGCGTACGCGCTGGTAGCCGTCCTGTGCGCTGGCGTTGGTCGAGTCGTAGCTGAAGCTCTCGATCTTGTAGTCTTCGCGGAAGAGGTACACGCCGGCCTGCCAGCCCAGCGGGCCACTGCCCAGCGATTCGAGCCGGAATTCCTGCGAGAACTGCGAATGCTCGGGCATGCCGTCGGCAGTTTCCGACGCGAAGGGCAGGCTGGGGTTGAAGTACGGGCCGGCACTGCCGTCAATGTCACCGCGGCTGAAGGTCTTCACCTGCTCGAAGCCGGTGATCGAGTTCAGCGCCATGCCACCCAGGTTCCAGCGCATGCGCAGGTTGGTGCCGTAGTTCTGCACATTGCTTTCGTTCTTGCCGTCGTAGCTGACCTTGGCCGGGTCGAAGCCCGCCACCAGGTCGTTTGTGCCCCTCTCGATGATGTTGGCGCGGAACAGCCGGGCCGAGCCGTCGTAGTCGCGCACATGCACATTGGCCAGCGCGCTGAACTGCTTGCTCGGCTCATACAGGAACTGCACCCGCAGCGCGCTGTCGCGGTAGCCTTCGAGGTCCCTGGTCAGCGCGTTGGGATGGTCGTTGTGCACCCAGTCGCTGCGGGTCTGGTTCAGCGCCGAAACGCGCATGGCCATGTCGGAGGACAGCGGCAGGTTGACCGCAGCTTCGGCATTGACGGTCTTGTAGGTGCCCAGGGACAGGCTGGCATAGCCGTCCATTTTCTTGGTCGACGGCTTGACCGATTCAAACTTCACCACACCGGCCGGCGTGTTGCGGCCGAACAGCGTGCCCTGCGGGCCGCGCAGCACTTCGATGCGGTCCAGGTCGAAGGCCGGGAAGCCCTTCAGGATGGGGTTCTCCTGCACCACGTCGTCATACACCAGCGACACCGGTTGCGACGCATTCAGGCGGAAGTCGGTGTTGCCATAGCCACGCAGGTAGAAGCGTGGAAAGGCGCGGCCGAAGGACGATTCGATGTTGAGGCTGGGTACGCGGCCGGCCAGCATGCGCAGGTCCTGCCCGCCGGTGTTCAACGCATCCAGCAGATCAGTGTTCAGCACCGAGATGGAGCTCGGCACGTCGCGCAAGTTCTCTGCCCGGCGTTCGGCCGTCACGGTGACGGTCTGCAACTGGCCGGGCGTGGCTTGCGCCCAGGCCGGACCGGCCCAGGCCACCAGCACGGCGGCGCACAACGGCGACAGGGCGGGAAGGGACGGGGCAGGAAGGGACGGGGCAGTGGAACGCGGCATCGTGGTGACCTCTGGGTGTGGACGGTGGGCAATGCGTGGATAGCGAGCGAGACGGCAGCGAGCAAGCTGCGTGCCGCACCTCGGCATGCGCACTGCTGGCACGCGCAGCAGCGTGCCGCAGATTCTGCCGGCCCAGCCCGCCCG
>JBBRVT010000338.1:0-5177 GCA_038246615.1 Burkholderiales bacterium | reverse complement strand
GGTGAAGGCGGGGTATGAAGCCAAGGAGATGGTGGCCTGGGCCCGCAAGCACGGCATCCAGAGCACCATCCACACCGGCGGGCCCAGCATCCCGGGCTCGGGCCTGATCGACAAGGACGTTGTGCTGGAGGCCGACGCCGACATCATCGGCCACATCAACGGCGGCCACACCAGCCTGCCCGTGCGCGATGTGTGCGACTTGTGCGAGAAGAGCCCACGCGCCATCGAGATCGTGCACAACGGCAATGAGCGGGTGGCCATCGCCGCAGCGCAGACCGCGATGCAGCTGAAGTGCCCGCACCGGGTGATCCTGGGCACCGACGGCCCGGCCGGCTCGGGCGTGCAGCCGCTGGGCATGCTGCGCTTGATCGCCCTGCTCTCCTCGCTCGGCAACATCCCTGCCGAGCTGGTGTTCTGCTTCGCCACCGGCAACACCGCCCGGCTGCGCAGCCTGAATTGCGGCCTGATCGAGCCCGGGCGTGACGCCGACTTCGTCTTCATGGACCGCGCCCAGCACACCGCCGGCCGAACCCTGCTCGACAGCGTGCAGCTCGGCGACATCCCCGGCGTGGGCATGGTGGTGATCGACGGCATCGTGCGCTGCGGCCGCAGCCGCAACACGCCGCCAGCGGTCGAGGTGCCGGTGGTCGTGGGGCACTGAACACTGCGCCTTGCATGGCATGGCTCAAGTTCGGCGCAGGGGTGCCGATAAGCCAGGAGTTGTCTCAACGCATGGCCGCATCCGCAGTTCCCGGTGGTGACTGCAACGGCCTGCTCCAATTCCCCGAAGGAGCCTACCCATGATCCCCTCCAGCCGTCGCAGTTTCGTCATCCACATGGCCGCCGTCAGCGGCGCCCTGGCCTGTGGCCGCGCCATGGCCGCCTCGAAGAAGATCGAGGAGAGCGAGCCCAAGGCGGTGTCGCTCGGCTACAAGCACGACGCCGCCCAGGTCGACAAGGCGCGCTTTCCCAAGCGCACCGCCAGCGAGAAGTGCAACAACTGCATGGCCTGGCTGGGCAAGCCGGCAGACCCCTGGGCCGAATGCGACCTGACCGCCGACCGCCTGGTGGCCAACGGCGGCTGGTGCAGTTCCTACGTGAAGACCTGACCGCCGCGCCTGCGGCCTGCGCTCAGCGCCGCTGCGCCACCGGTGCCGTGCCCGCCGCCAGGCGGTCGCTGCGCACCCAGCCAGTGGCGTCGGCACCGGTGCGCGGATTGCGGTACCACACCGCCGTGTAGCCGGACATCTCGCGGTCGGCTTCCACCGGCTCGCCAGGCAGGATGAACACGCCCTGCATGCGGCAGGCCGCGTCGGGCGCCGCATGGAACTGCAGGCGCCCGCTGCCGACCACTTGCCGGCCCGAATTTCCGGCCTGCACCACCTGCCCCTTCTCCAGCGCCACCAGCGCCAGCTGGATGCAATCGGCATCGGCCACCAGCGTCGCGGTCGCCGCCGTGGCCTCGGCCGCAGGCGGATTGCCCGCGCCGCCGCTGCGGGCAGGCGCCGTCGCCACGGCGGGTGCGGGTGCGGGTGCGGGTGCCGGCACCGGCGGCTTGGGCGCTGCAGGTGCCGCCGCGTCCACGGACGCCTTGGCGACTGCCGCAGCCAACAGGGACTTGGCCGCCTCGGTCGTGAGCCGCTGCAGGCGGTTCGACTGCACCCAGCCGCTGGCCTCGCCACCGGTGCGGACATTGCGATACCACACCAGGGTGTAGCCGCTGATTTCGCGGTCGGCCTCGACCTGTTCGAAATTGTTGGCAAAGACGCCCTGCATCGCGCATTCGGGATCCGGTGCCGAATAGAACTGCAGGCGGCCGCCGCCAATGATCAAGCGGTTGATCGCGGATTCAGGCGTGCGCACGGCCAGGCGGTTGTTGGTGGCAGCCAGGTGCACACAATTGGGCTCCGCTGCCGCGCCAGCCGGCGCCGTGGCCACTGCGGCCTGTGCAGGCGCTGCCGCCACCACCGCCGCAGGGGCGGGCGCCGGCGCGGCCACTGATGCAGGCGCTGCCGCTGGTGCCGGTGCCGGTGCTGGTGCTGGTGCTGCGGCTGGTGCTGGTGCCGAGGCCTGGGCCATCAGTTCGATCGCCGATGCAGGCAGGCCGGGCAGCGGTGCGGATGCAGCAACCGGCGCCTCGGCCGCCGCCGCCGGTACAGCGGCCGCCGCAGCCGCAGCGCCCAGGCTCGTGCCCTGCCACAGCGCCGGGTAGTAGCGCGCAGTCTGTGCGCCGTACAGCGGCTTGTAGACGCCTTGGTGGCAGGTGGCGCAATTGACCTTGGCCACATCGCCAAGCGGCCCCAGGCGCTCGGTCGGGAAGGTGCTGGTCAGCGGGATCAGGTAATCGTTGTTGATCTCGCGGGCCATGCGGATGCCATGCCAGGCCGTGGTGCGTGGCAGCCGCTCCCAGGACTGCATGTTGCGCGTGTTGTGGCAGTAGGTGCAGTTCACGCCCAGGGACTTGGAGAGGTGCACCATCAGTCCGAAGGTGTGCTCGGCCTGCTTGGTGGACTGGCGGTTGGCCTGTGCGCCGCTCTGGGCCATGGCCTCGGTGCCGTTCACGCGGATCGGCAGGCCCTGCTGCAGGTACGCCGTGAACGGATCATTGGGCAGCGAGCTGAGGGCCACCGATCGGGCAGGCTGGTTCTGCCCGGCCAGATCGCCCATCAGCGACTGGGCGTTCTTGCGCTCGGTGGGCTTGAACCACAGCATCGTCGGCACCGGGTTGCCGCGGTGGCAGGTGTAGCAGGTGACGCCGGTGTTGCCGACGTGCGGTTGCCAGTCGGCATTCAGGTGCCGCACCATCTGGATCATGCGGCGCGACACGATCTTGGTGTATTTGTCATCGCTGGCGAAATTGCCCTCCACATGGCAGTAAGCGCAGCCTTCCTTGGGCGACACCCAGGCGGTGATGGCGTTCATGGTGCGGCCGAACTCGCCGATGCTCAGCTCGCCGAGCACCTGCACGTTCTTGTAGGCGGCGCCAGCCAGCGGTGCGTTCTCGCGCACCCGGGCCGGCCGGGCGATCTCGGGGGCGGCATGCAAGGCGGCATCTGCCGCGAGCTGGTGCACGTTGTCCACCTGGGCCATGCCGGTGCCGCGGTAGCCCTTCTGGGTTGCGGCCAATGGCAGCGGCTCCCAGTGCCAGACGAACACAGCCAGCAGAACGAGACCCCCAAGCGCAATCGCAGCTGCCCTCTTGAACTTGTGCATGCGGGTCCTCCGTCAGGCTGACGGGTTGCCAGGCGTTCGCGCCGGACAGCGGACCAGAGTACCGACGCCCGCCCGGACCGCGCCAACCACTCCAACCCGATGTTCGAACATGTGTCATCTTATCCTGACACTTGACGAAGTCCACGCGGGTTGCCGGTCGAAGGCCGACAGGCTCCGGAGCGCCTGTGTTCAGGCAGCGGCTGCCGGGCCCGCCGGCATGGTCAGGCGCGCGCTCAGGCAGCTTGGGGCTCCAGCTTGAAGCCACGCACCGTCTCGAGCAGGCGGTCAGCTTGCTGGCGCAGGCTTTCGGCAGCCGCGGCCGACTGCTCCACCAGTGCCGCGTTTTGCTGCGTCACATGGTCGAGGTCGGTCACTGCGTCGCCGATCTGGTCCATGCCCGCAGTCTCCTGGTGGCTGGAGTGGCTGATCTCGCCGATCATCGCCGTCACCCGCTGCACCCGGCCGACGATGTCGCCCATGGTGACGCCGGCACCCTGCACCAGACGTGACCCGGCCTCCACCCGCTCGACGCTGGCGTGGATCAGGGCCTTGATCTCGCGCGCCGCGTCGGCGCTGCGCTTGGCCAGGCTGCGCACCTCGCTGGCCACCACAGCAAAGCCTCTACCTTGCTCGCCCGCGCGGGCTGCCTCGACAGCCGCATTCAGTGCCAGGATGTTGGTCTGGAAGGCGATGCCATCGATGGTGCCGATGATGTCGACGATGCGCTTGCTGCTGGCGGCGATGTCCTGCATGGTGTGCACCACTTGCCCCACCACCTCGCCGCCCTTCGACGCGGCCGAACTGGCGCCTTCGGCCAGGCTGCGGGCCTGCACTGCGGTGTCGGCGTTGTTGCGGGCCGTGACGCGGATCTGTTCCATCGATGCGGCGGTCTGCTGCAGGCTGGCGGCCTGGCGCTCGGTGCGCTGGCTCAGGTCGGCATTGCCGGCAGCGATCTCGCCAGTGCCGGTGGCAATGCTCTCGCTGCCGGCCCGTACCGACGCCACCACTGCGGCCAGCCGCTGGCGCATTTCCTCCAGTGCCCGCAGCAGTTGGCCCAGCTCATCCTTGCGGTGCTCGTCGGTGTGCTGGCTCAGGTCGCCCGAGGCCACCGTACGAGCCACCTGCACCGCCGACGCCAGCGGCCGGGTGATCGACACCGTCACCAGCCAGGCCAAGGTCACGCCGCCGGCCAGCGCCATGGCCACCAGGCCGAGCATCCACAGCCGGGCGCGGGCGAAGGCCGAATCAGTGTCTTCCACATACTCCCGGCTGGTCTTGTCCTGCAGGCCGGACATGGTCTTCAGCACGATGATCCAGCGCGCCTGGCGTGGGTGCACACGCTCCATCAGATAGGCCACCGCCGCAGCCTCATCGCCAGCCTGGCCCAGTTCGGCCGCCTTGGCCATCAGCGGCGACGTGGTCTTGTCGGCCCGCTCGATCGCCTCCAGCAGTGCCTTCTCGGCCTCGGAGGCGTCGAAATGCTTGATCAGCGCCAGCAGCTTGCCATAGGACTCGGCGTAATCCTTGCCTGCCTTGTCGATGGCCTCCAGCTCCAGCTTCTTCAGCTCGGGGTCTTTCAGCAGGGCCAGGTTGCGCAGCGCGATGGCCCGCTGGCTGACCGAATAGACCATCTTGTTGACCTGCGCGATCTGCTGGTTGTTGCTGTGCGTGACATGGAACAGGCGGTCCCGCGCCTCGTCCATGCGCAAGGTGGCATAGCCCGCCAGGATCAGCATCAGCACGAACACGCCGCTGAAGGCGAGCGCCAGCCGCGTGCGGATGCGCAAATTCAGCAGCGGAGCGATCAAGCGGTCGAATGGGGGGCGGCGATCTGCAGTGGACATCAAGGGCTCCGTCAACCAGGGCAACGTGCCGGCAGGCGCCGGTCGTCGGCGGGTCAGAGGGACCGGCCACAGTTGCATTTCGGCCCGAGCCGACGCAGCCTGTTGTCGGGGGATCTTGAT
>JBBRVT010000337.1:0-5185 GCA_038246615.1 Burkholderiales bacterium | reverse complement strand
GTGTGCGTGACTACGTGCTGGGCGCCAGCCTGCTCAACGGCCGCGCCGAGCTGCTGAGCTTCGGCGGCCAGGTGATGAAGAACGTGGCCGGCTATGACGTGTCGCGCCTGCTGGCCGGCAGCATGGGCGTGCTGGGCGTGCTGTGCGAGGTGAGCCTGAAGGTGCTGTCACAGCCGGTGGCCAGCGCCACGCTGCGCTTCGAGCTGGACCAGGCGGCGGCGCTGCGGCAGCTCAACACCTGGGGCGGCCAGCCGCTGCCGCTGAACGCCAGCGCCTGGTGGGACGGCATGCTGGTGCTGCGCCTGGCCGGCGCCGCAGCGGCGGTGCAATCGGCCACCCGGCGCCTGGGCGGCGAGACCATCGACCCGGCCCTGGCGGCCGGCTTCTGGACCGGCCTGCGCGACCACACCGATGAATTCTTCACCGCCGCCGCCACCGCAGTGGCGCGTGGCGCCACGCTGTGGCGGCTGTCGGTGCCGCAGACCGCCGCGCCGCTGGCGCTGCCCGGCGAGCAACTGGTGGAGTGGGGCGGGGCCCAGCGCTGGGTGGTGACCAGTGCGGCCGGCGCCACGCTGCGCGAGACCGCAGCGGCTGCCGGCGGCCATGCCACCGCCTTCCGCGGCAGCAAGGCCGGCGGCGTGCTGGCGCCGCTGAGCGCGCCGCTGGCGCGCATCCACCGCGAGATGAAGGCCGCCTTCGACCCCGACCGCATCTTCAACCCCGGCCGGCTCTATCCCGACCTGTGATGGACACGGCCCACCCCGCTACGCCCACCACGCCGGCCAGCATGGCCGCCTACTACGCCCGCCGCGCGGCCGAATACGAGCGGGTGTACGACAAGCCCGGGCGCCAGGCCGACCTGCGCACGATGGAGGCAGCGCTGGCCGCACCTTTCGCCGGCCGGCGGGTGCTGGAAGTCGCCTGCGGCACCGGCTGGTGGACACCGCACGGCGCCGCCCGGGCCGCGCACTGGCGCGCCACCGACCTGAACCCGGAGACCCTGGCCATCGCCCGCGCCAAGCCGGGCATGCCGGCCTGCGTGCAATTTCAGACTGTGGACGCCTACAGCTTTGCCGCGCTGGGCGATGCGGGCACAGAACGCTTCGACGCCGCCTTCGCCGGCTGCTGGTGGAGCCATGTGCCGTTTCCTGCGCTGCAGCCCTGGCTGCAGGCGCTGCACACCCGCCTGCAGCCCGGCGCGGTGGTGGTGCTGCTGGACAACTGCTTTGTGCCCGGCAGCAGCACGCCCATCCACCACCGCGATGCCGACGACAACACCTACCAGTGGCGCCACCTGGACGACGGCAGCACGCACGAGGTGGTGAAGAACTTCCCCACGCCCGACGCCGCCATCGCCACGGTGCAAGCCGCGGGTGGCCGCGCCGCCCGTTGGGCCGCCCACACCCACTGCTGGGTGCTGCAGTACAGCCTGCCGTGACGGCGCTGCACGGCCTGGCGATCCTGCTGCTGTGCCAATCGGCCGGCGAGGCGGCATCGCGCCTGCTGCACCTGCCCCTGCCCGGCCCGGTGCTGGGCATGCTGCTGCTGGTGATGGCGTTGCGCTGGCAGTCCTTGCGCACGCCGGTGGGCCTGGCGGCCGATGCGCTGCTGGGCCATCTGTCGCTGCTGTTCGTGCCGGTGGGCGTGGGGGTGATCACCCACCTGGCGCTGATCGCCCGCGACGGCCCGCGCATGGGCCTGGCACTGCTGCTGTCCACCTGGGTGGGGATGGGCGTGACGGCGCTGGTGCTGCAGGCACTGTGGCGCGACGATCCACCATGACCCCTGCCGCCGCGATGCAGGACTTCGTGCAGCTGTGGGTGTACCTGTCGGCCACCCCGCTGTTCGGGCTGACCGCCACGCTGGGCGCCTACCTGATTGCGCTGGCGGTGAGCGCCCGGCTGGGCCATCCCACCTGGGCCAACCCGGTGCTGTGGACGGTGCTGGCGCTGGCGGCGCTGCTGCTGGCCAGCGGCACGCCCTACCCCAGCTACTTCTCCGGCGCGCAGTTCATCCACTTTCTGCTGGGCCCGGCGGTGGTGGCGCTGGGCTGGCCGCTGTGGCAGCGCCGGGCGCAGCTGCGCCGGCGCTGGCTGGCACTGCTGCTGGCTGCGCTGGCCGGCGGCGCGGCGGCCAGCGCCAGTGCGGTGGCCATCGGCTGGGCCCTGGGCCTGCCGGCCGAGGTGCTGGCGTCGCTGGCGCCCAAGTCGGTCACAGCGCCGGTGGCCATGGGCATCGCCGAGCAGCTGGGCGGCATTCCGGCCTTGGCGGCGGTGCTGGCGGTGCTGACCGGCCTGGTGGGCGCCATCAGCGGCAAGGCCTTGTTCACCGTGATGCGCATCCGCCGCACCGAGGTGCGCGGCTTTGCCCTGGGCACCGCCAGCCACGGCATCGGCGCCGCCCGCGCGCTGCAGGTGCACGCCGACGCCGGCGCCTACGCCGGCCTGGCGCTGGGCCTGCAGGTGGTGCTGGCGTCGCTGCTGCTGCCACTTCTGCCTTTGCTCGCCAGCTGGCTGCCCTGATCCTCCATCCCACCGAGCCGCTGCCCAACACCCATGCAAACCAACCTGGCACCTGAATTCAAGGGCACGCCCGACGGCGAGGCGGCCGAGGCCATCCTGCGCAAGTGCGTGCACTGCGGCTTCTGCACCGCCACCTGCCCCACCTACCAGCTGCTGGGCGACGAGCTCGACGGCCCGCGTGGCCGCATCTACCTGATGAAGCAGGTGCTGGAGGGCGCGACGCCCACCCGCTCCACCCAGCAGCACCTGGACCGCTGCCTGACCTGCCGCAACTGCGAGACCACCTGCCCCAGCGGCGTCGATTACGGCCACCTGGTCGACATCGGCCGCAAGATCGTTGAGGCCAAGGTGCCGCGCCCGGTGGGCGAGCGCGCAGTGCGCTGGCTGCTGAAAGAGGGCCTGACGTCGCCGCTGTTCGGCACCGCCATGGCCATGGGCAAGCTGGTGCGCCCGCTGCTGCCCGGCAGCCTGCAGGACAAGGTGCCCGGCGCCCGCCACCCGCGCGCCAACCAGTGGCCCAAGAAGGACCGCGCCCGCAAGGTGCTGCTGCTGGCCGGCTGCGTGCAACCGGCGATGCTGCCCAACATCAACGCCGCCACCGCCCGTGTGCTGGACGCCATCGGCATCCAGACCGTGGTGGCCGACAAGGCCGGCTGCTGCGGCGCGCTGCGCACCCACCTGAACGACCAGGCCGGCGGCCTGGACGACATGCGCCGCAATGTCGACGCCTGGTGGCCGCTGGTGAGCGCCGGCACGGTGGAGGCGGTCGTGATGAACGCCAGCGGCTGCGGCGTGCAAGTGAAGGACTACGGCCACGCGCTGGCCGGCGACCCGGCCTATGCCGAGAAGGCGCAGCGCATCAGCGCCCTGACGCGTGACCTGAGCGAACTGCTGCCCGAGATCGTGGCGGTGCTCAGACCGCGCATGGCCGACGCGCAGCCGGGCATGCTGGCCTTCCACCCGCCCTGCACGCTGCAGCACGGCCAGCAGCTGCGCGGCGGCGTGGAGACCGGCCTGCGCGCGCTGGGCTTCGACGTGGCGGTGGCGCTGAACGAGCCGCACCTGTGCTGCGGCTCGGCCGGCACCTACAGCGTACTGCAGCCCGAACTGAGCCACCAGCTGCGCGACCGCAAGCTGGGCCACCTGGCCGAGCTGCAGCCCACCGCCATCGTCTCGGCCAACGTGGGCTGCATCCAGCATCTGCAGAGCGGCACCCGCACCCCTGTCAAGCACTGGGTGGAGGCGCTGGACGAGGCGCTGCATCCGGGGTCTTGAGGCGGGGCGGAGATCGTTGCAAGTTGCCTCTGAGGCCGTGTAACAGCGGCTGGATGGACGCCCCGGCGCCGTCGCACCCGCTTGCCCCACAGGACCTGCGTGTTCCCGTGGATGCCGCCATCCGCAAGCGGCGCCGGGCTCAGGACCGCTTCAGCGCGGCACCGTACCGCCAGGCGGGCAACTGGCGGCACATGCTTCCGGCCAGGTCCGGATGTTCAAGGACCGCGAAATTCGCGGCGCCGATGACCGGTCCCAAAGTACAGCGGCCGTAGATCGAAATCCGCCCGCAGCGATGAAATCCCGGAAGCGATCTTTCGATGACAACCAGCACTTGACTGCGTCAAAACTCGGCCGAGTGGCAGGTTGTCAACGACTCGAACTGTCGCTGCCGATCCGTTTCAGACATCAGATCTGCAAGATTCGGCGCCCTGAAGCAGCCATCCGAACATGCGTTGACCGCCGCAGCGCTGAGGCAGTCAAGGCCTGCAGGGCTGATGGGAGCGGCGATGCGCAGACCATCTTCGCGCAACGCCGCCAGATGCGCAGCCCCGGCAATGAAAACCGCCTGCGAACCGGCCTGCTCTGGCCAAGTGCCGACAACGATGCCGCCGACACCTCCGGAGTCCAAGATCGCGATGCGCACGAGACTTCCCTTCTGTCGTGGGTGAACCACGATCGCCGGACGGTCAGCACGAACTGTCGCTGCCCGGGGCCATGCTGGTCGGCTGGTATGTGCTCGACACCTTCGGCATCTCGCTGCCCATCGTGCGCGTGGCTGGCGGCAGCATCATCGCCGCCAACGCCTGGCAACTGCTGGCCGTCAGCCCATCCGCACGCGACAGCAGGCAGTCCCTGGCAGACGCCTTCACGCCCGAGATGGCGCGCACCCATGCCTTCTGCCGGTTGACCTTGCCGATCAGCTGCGGTCCGGGCTCGCTGGCTGCGGCCAACACCATCGGTGTCGCGTTGCATGAACAGCAGCTGGCGCTGTCGCTGGCGCGCTTTGCCGGCGGCTTCGGTGGGCTGGTCGTCATCGGCCTGGTGATGTTCGTCGCCTTCCGCTACGCCAGGCAGCTGCTCAAGCCACTGGGTGACACCGGCACCACGGTGATCCTGCGGCTGAGCGCCTTCATCCTGCTCTGCCTGGGCGTGCAGATCGCCTGGGACGGTCTCGGTGAACTGCTGCGCAGCCCGTGACACGCCTCGAATGTCTCCGGGTCTAGACTCGGCGCACGCCGTCGGTAGTTTGCGCATGCGTCCTTTGCATCGGCAGGCTCGAGGGGCATGCCCTGGACAGGGAGACCGCACATGAAAGTCAAGCCCGCCCTGATGGATCTTCCCATCAAGACCGCGAAGAGCGGCTTCTACCGCGGCTTCACCAAACACGT
>JBBRVT010000336.1:0-5215 GCA_038246615.1 Burkholderiales bacterium | reverse complement strand
CGTGGTGGGCGTGCGCGCCGGCGAATACGGCCGCCACTTCCCGGCCCACCATGCCGAGCACCTGGCTGCGGTACACCGCCTGGCCGAAGCCGGCGTGCTGCGCCCGGCCATCGGCGCCCGGTTTCCGTTGTCCGACGCCAAGGCCGCATTGGCAGCGATGGCGCGACGCGAGGTGACGGGCAAGATCGTGGTGATGATCGGCGGCTGACCTCGAGGCCGGCATCGGGCTCGTTGCTGTCGTTCGGCTTGTGGCCTGAAAGCCGGCATTCGAGCGTCTGAGCGATCGCGCCGGGTCGAGCGGGCCTGTTCTGCTCCATGTCCCCCGCCGTCCTCGGCCTCGCGCCGAACTGTGAATGTCGGCTGTTCAACGACGGCAACGACAGCAACGAGCCCCTACCCGCCTCACCCCTCCAACGCCGCGGCCTCCGCCTTCAGCCGGCCGATCGTCTCGCTCACGCTGGCCAGCCAGTTGTGCAGCGGGGTGATCGCCAGGCGCGGCTGCTCGCGCTTGAGCCGCTCGAACACATCGGCGCCCGGGGCCCAGCAATCGACCGCCGTGTCGGCGCGCCGATCGGCCGAGCGCTGGCCAGCGGCGATCAGCGCCGATTCGCCGAACACCATGCCGGCCGACAATGTGGACAAGCGCTTGGGGCCACCGCCGGCAGCAGCGGCCGCAGCGGCTGCAGAAAATGCAGGCCCAGGTCGGTGGAGATGCGTTGGCGCACCGCCACGCCGCCAGCGCTGTTGCCACACACGTCCAGCCGGGGTGCATACACGCCGATGCCCAGCTGCCCAGGCCGCACCGCAGTAACGCCGCCGCCCACGCCGCTCTTGGCCGGCAGACCCAGGTTGTAGACCCAGGAGCCGGAGCGGTCGTACATGCCGCAGGTCGTCATCAGGCTGAGCAGCGGCTGGATGCGATCGCTGCGCACCGCGTGCTCCGGTCACCGGGTTGCGCCCGCCATTGGCCAGTGTGGCGGCCAGCTCCCGTCAACCCCGGGGCTGGGGCGCGGTGCGCGATGCACGGTGCGAAAGTCGGCCATGGCACGGTCGCCCAGCCGCTGCGACAGCCGGGTGCTGTCGCCCAGGTCGGTCGGCAGCCGGCCACGGACGGCTTGCTTCGCGCGGCGCCTGGTCAGGCTGCCAGCTGCCGGCGCATGGCGTCGATCACGCTGCGGTAGTCGGGCTGGCCGAAGATCGCGCTGCCGGCAACGAAGGTGTCGGCGCCGGCGTCGGCCGCGGCGCGGATGTTGTCGGTCTTGATGCCGCCGTCCACCTCCAGCCGGATGTCGCGGCCAGAGGCTTCGATGACCCGACGCAACCGCTCCACCTTGCGCAGTGCGGCCGGGATGAAGCTCTGCCCGCCGAAGCCGGGGTTCACGCTCATCACCAGCACCAGGTCGACCTTGTCGATCACCCAGTCCAGCAGGTCCACCGGCGCCGCCGGGTTGAACACCAGGCCGGCCTGGCAGCCGGCCGAGCGGATCAGCTGCAGCGTGCGGTCGACATGCGTGCTGGCGTCGGGGTGGAAGCTGATCAGGTCGGCGCCGGCCTCGGCAAAGGCCTGGGCCAGCGCGTCCACCGGCTGCACCATCAGGTGCACGTCGATGGGCACGCGGCTGCCGTCGGCGCGCACTGCATGCGGGCGCAGTGCCTGGCAGACCATCGGGCCGAAGCTGAGGTTGGGCACGTAGTGGTTGTCCATCACGTCGAAGTGGATCCAGTCGGCGCCGGCGGCGACGACGTTCTTCACCTCGTCGCCCAGCCGGGCGAAGTCGGCTGAGAGCAGGCTGGGGGCGATGCGGAAGCTGCGGGGCATGGGGCGTTCTCGTGGGATGGACCGGATTTTCACTTGCTTCCTAAAATGTGCCGATGGCTAAACCTCGTTTCACCTCCACCGTGGCCGTGCGGCCACTGCCCGAACGGACCGACCCGGCGCAGCAGCTCTACGGTTTTGCCTACACCGTCACCATCCGCAACACCGGCGACGTGGCCGCGCAGCTGGTGGCGCGGCACTGGCACATCAGCGACCACCGCGGCGGCGTGCAGGAGGTGCGCGGCCTGGGCGTGGTCGGCCACCAGCCGCTGCTCAAGCCCGGCGAGCAGTTCGAGTACACCAGCTCGGCCCAGATCGCCACGCCGCAGGGTTCGATGCAGGGACGCTTCTTCTGCATCACCGAGGACGCCCACTGGTTCGAGAGTCCGGTCCCCGAGTTCGCCCTGGCCGACACGGCCGCACTGCATTGATGCCACCGCAGGTACGCTGCGGGCGGCGCGGACCATGAGCGCCACCCTCTGGGACCTGACGGCGCTGCTGAACGCCGCCGACCCCAAGGCCAGCCGCCCCGACCGCCACCTGTGGCTGGTGCGCCTGATCGAGTGGCTGCGCCACGGCCAGACCGAGAGCCCGGGCGAGGGCGTCAACACGCCCAGGCCGGTGCTGCGCCTGAAGCTCCTGCTGAACATGCTGGAGCGCAACCCCGGGCCGCGGGCACGCATCGTGGCGCTGCTGGGCCGCTTCTGGCGCGAGACCGACCTGGCCGCGCTGCTGGCCGACTTCGGCTTCACCGCCCGGCGTGACCTGTGGGGCGAAATGGGCGAGCGCCTGGCGCTGCGCCTGCTGCCCGGCACGCCCGACACCGACGACGGCGCTGCGCTGTTCCAGTTGTTGTTCGGCGACGACGCCGATGCCGCCTGGCTGGCTGCCATCGACGCCGCCACGCTGGCCCGCCTGGCAGCGCTGCTGTCGGCCGCCCGTGTCGGGGATGGCGAGGCTGGCAGCGCTGCCGGCGCGGTCGCCGGCCCCGGCAGCGTGGACGACTGGCGCGCTCCGCTGCTGCAGGCCACCACCTGGCTGATCAGTGCCATCCGCGCCGCTGCCTTCACCCCCGCCTTGCGCCGGCGCATGGGCCCCGAACTGCTGGCCTACCGGCCGTTCGAGCAGCTGGTGCGGGCCAGCGAGGCGCTGGTGGACGCACTGGTGGATGCGGCTTCCACGGGCGAGCATGCCGCCACCGCGCAGCACGCCACCTACCTGCGCGCGCTGCTGCAGCGCTGCCGCACGGCGGCGGCCAGCGTCACCGCGCACCTGGAGGCACACGGCGTCTCGGTGAACATCGTCTTCGAGGTCGAGCAGTTGATCGCCCGCTGCGACCGTGTCGAGGCGCTGCTCGACCTGCTGCTGTCGAGCACGCCGCAGCGCGAGTTGCAGCAGTTGCTGGTCGACCTGGTGCAGCTGGCGCAGCAGCGGCGCAGCCTGCGTTCGCTGCTCGGCCGGCAGTACTCGCTGATGGCGCGCAAAGTGGCCGAGCGGCATGCCGAAACCGGCAAGCACTACATCACCCGCAACTGGACCCAGTACCGCGCCATGCTGCGCGCAGCGGCCGGCGGCGGCGCCATCATCGGCGGCACCACCTTTGCCAAGTTCGCCATCCTGGCGCTGGGGCTGGCACCGTTCTGGGCCGGCTTCGGCGCCGGGCTGAATTACGCCGTCAGCTTCCTGATCGTGCACCTGCTGCACTGGACAGTGGCCACCAAGCAGCCGGCGATGACGGCGCCGGCCATGGCCCAGAAGCTGGGTGCGCTGAATCGGGCCGCAGGCGCAGGCGCAGCCGTGACCGGCACCTCCGGCACCACCGGCACGTCCGGCGCCGACGCCGCACAGCGCGAGGCGCAGGCTGTCGACGGCTTCGTCGACGAGGTGGCGCACCTGGTGCGCTCGCAGATCGCCGGCATCGCCGGCAACATCGCCGCAGTGATCCCGGTGGTGGTGCTGGTGCAGTGGGCCGCCTGGTGGCTGGCGGGCGCGCCGCTGGTGGGCGAGAAGAGTGCGCACTACGTGCTGCACTCGCTCACGCTGCTGGGCCCCACCGCGCTGTTTGCCGCCTTCACCGGCGTGCTGCTGTTCGCCAGCAGCCTGATCGCCGGCTGGGTGGAAAACTGGTTCGTTTACCACCGGCTCGACAGCGCGCTGGCGCACCACCCCGGCATCGTCGCCCGGCTGGGCGCCAGCCGGGCGCAGCACCGGTCACTCTGGTGGCGCGACAACATCTCCGGCGTGGCGGCGAATGTCTCGCTGGGCCTGATGCTCGGCCTGGTGCCGGTGGCGCTGGCCTTCGTCGGCATCCCGCTGGATGTGCGCCATGTCACCCTGAGCACCGGCCAGCTGGCGGCAGCGGCCAGCACGCTGGGCTGGCAGATCCTGGCCGAGCCCGCCTTCTGGTGGTGCGTGGCCGGCCTGGCGGCCACCGCCGCGCTGAACCTGGGCGTGAGCTTCTGGCTGGCGATGAAGGTGGCGCTGCGCTCGCGCGGCATCAACCGTGCCGACCGGCGCCTGCTGTACGCCGCCATCCGGCAGCGGCTGCGCCGCTCGCTACGCAGCTTTCTGCTGCCAGACCGCACCGCAGGAGCCGCATGAGCCGCATGAACCAGATGATCGACAACGCCAAGCTGCACACCTTGGCCAACGGCGTGCAGTTGGTCGTGCTGCAACTGCCGCAGCTGCAGACCTGCAGCGTCAGCGTGTTCGTGCGCTGCGGCAGCGGGCATGAGCGGCGCAGCCGCAACGGCATCGGCCACGTCATCGAGCACATGGCCTTCAAGGGCACGGCCACCCGCGACGCGCGCCAGATCAACCTGGACGCCGAGCGCCTTGGTGCCGAGGTCAACGCCCACACCGACAAGGACCACACCGCCTTCCACATGCGCGGTCTGGCCGCGCATGCGCCGCGCCTGCTGCGCATGCTGGCCGACATCGTGCGCCACGCCACCTTCCCGGCGGCCGAGTTCGAGCGCGAGCGCTCGGTGCTGCTGCATGAGTTCACCGAAGACGAGGACGACCCGATGTCCACCGCCTTCAAGCTGCTCGACCGCGCCGCTTGGGGAACGCATGCACTGGCGCAGCCGGTGATCGGCACGCGCGCCAACATCGAGCGCTTCAGCCGGGACGACCTGGTCGCCCATGTGGCGCAGCACTACACCGGCGTCAACCTGGTGGTGGCGGTGGCCGGGCCGGTGCACGCCGGCACCCTGCTGCGCGACGCCGAGGAGGCCTTCGGCAGCATGCCCGCCGGCGAGCCGAATGCGCTGGGCGCGCCGCCGTGGCTGGGCGGGCTGAAGCAGCGCGCCATGGCAGGCAGCAGCCAGACCCACCTGGTGCTGGGTTTCCCGGTGCCGCCGATGCAGGCCGACGACCCCACCGCCGCAGTGGCCGCCG
>JBBRVT010000335.1:0-5221 GCA_038246615.1 Burkholderiales bacterium | reverse complement strand
TCTGCGGCGTCGTCTCCGGCGTCGCCTGCCGCCCGTGCGCCAGGCGGCATCGCCAGCACAGCCGCACCGCCTGCCGCTGCCGCGTCTGCAGCCCCGGCGCCACCGCTGTTCGACCCTGTCGCCGACTGGCCGGCACTGGCCGCTGACGAGGCCGCGGCCTTGCGTGCGCTGGCCACCAGCTGGGGCCAGGTCCTGCCACCCGGTGCGCCGTGCGCCCAGGGCCTGGCGCGCGGCCTGGCCTGCTGGCGCCACCGCAATGGCAACCTGCCGCTGATCATCCAGCTGGACCGGCCGGTGCTGCTCGGGCTGGTCGACGACGCCGGCCGCAGCGCGTTCGCCCGGCTGGTGGCATTGGGCCCGCAGGGTGCGGTGATCGCCGCCGGCGACCGGCGCTGGCAGCTGCCCACTGCCCGCCTGGCAGCGCTGTGGCGCGGCGAACTGGTCACCTGGTGGCGCCTGCCGCCGGGCATCACCCCGGCCCAGGCCGGTGCCGGCGCGCTGCTGGTGCCGGGCGCCAGCGGGCCGGCGGTGGCGGCGCTGCAGCAGGCGCTGGCACGGGCGGCCGGGCAGCCGGCGCCGGACCAGGACACCCCGGCCACCTACGATGCGGCACTGCGCGGGCAGGTGGCGGCCTTTCAGCTGGCCGCCGGTCTCAAGCCCGACGGGCTGACCGGCCCGACCACCTACATGTTGCTGAACCGGGCGCTGGCGGTGGACGAGCCGCGCCTGGGCAGGGAGTGAACCGGTGTCCTACATCCTAGATGCACTGCGCCGCGCAGACGCCGAACGCCAGCGCGGCGGCGTGCCCGGCCTGCACGACCAGACCGGCCCGCTGAGCGCCGGCAGCCTGGCCGGCGGCCCGCCTGCTGCGGCGTCGGGCAGCAGCCTGGCGCTGGTGCTGGCAGCAGCCGCCGCGCTGGTGCTGGCGCTGGCCGCTGCATGGTGGCTGGGCCGCGGCGCCGTCAGCCCCGCATCGGTGCCAGCCGCGCCACCGGCGGCCGACGACCGGCCAGCGGCCGCAGCGCCAGGCTTGCCGCCGGTACCCGCTGTGGCGCAGGCGCTGCCTGCCGCAGCAACGCCGATGCCGGCGCCGATGCCAGCACCGATGCCAGCACCGATGCCAGCGCCGATGCCAGTGCCGCAGTCGGTCATGCCACCGGGCCAGACGCCGCCGGCCCCGCGTCCCGCCCAGGCGCCGGTGCAGGCGGCACCGCCCGAGCTGCAGATGCCGCCAGCTGTTGCGCCAACGCGCACCGCGCCACTGGCAGCGCCGGTGGTGCCGCCAGCCGCCGTGGCCGCTGCGGCGGCGCCGCCGGCCGAGGTTGCCAGCGACCCGGTGCGCGCCTGGTCCAGCCTGCCCGACGCTGCCCGGGCGGCGATGCCGGCGCTGACCTGGTCGGGCGTGGTCTTTGCAGAGCGGGCCGACCAGCGCCTGGTGGTGGTCAACGGCCAGGTCGCGCGCGAGGGCGAGCAGCTGGCCGCCGGCCTGCAGCTGCTGCAGATCCGGCCGAAATCGGTGCTGCTGCGCTGGCAGGGTCAGCGCATCGAGATTCCGCTGTAGCAGGCAAGCGGCCAAGGCTGCCAGGGGGCCCATCACCCAGGCCGTCCTGCCCCTGCTTGGGGTTAGCGTGCAAGGGGCGCCCACCGGGCATGGGGAAGAATCCGGGTTCCAAGCCCCGAGGAGAACCCGCATGCATTACTTCGTCACCGGTGCCACCGGCTTCATCGGCAAGCGCCTCGTCAAGGCGCTGCTGGCACGGCGCGGCACCACGGTGCACTTCCTGGTGCGCCCGGGCAGCGAGGGCAAGCTGGCCGACCTGTACAGTTTCTGGGGCGTGGCCAAGAGCCGGGCCGTACCGGTCACCGGCGACCTGACGGCCAAGAAGCTGGGCGTGGCGGCCGACACCGTCAAGTCGCTGAAGGGCCAGATCGGCGCGGTCTATCACCTGGCAGCGGTTTACGACCTGGCGGCCGACGAAGACAGCCAGGTGCGGGTGAACATCGAAGGCACCCGCAACCTGGTCGAGTTTGCCAAGGCCATCGACGCCGGGCATGTGCACCATGTCAGCAGCATCGCCGCCGCCGGCCTGTACGAAGGCGTGTTCCGCGAGGACATGTTCGACGAGGCCGATGGCCTGGACCACCCCTACTTCATGACCAAGCACGAGAGCGAGAAGATCGTGCGCCAGGAGTGCAAGGTGCCGTGGACGGTGTACCGCCCGGCCCTGGTGGTGGGCGACAGCAGCACCGGCGAGATGGACAAGATCGACGGGCCGTACTACTTCTTCAAGCTGATCCAGCGCATGCGTCAGATCTTGCCGCCGTGGATGCCGTCGGTGGGCCTGGAGGGCGGGCGCATCAACATCGTGCCGGTCGACTTCGTCGTCAAGGCGCTCGACCACATCTCGCACAGCAAGCATGTGCTGGACGGCAAGTGCTTCCACCTGGTCGACCCGCAGGGCTACCGCGTGGGCGATGTGCTCGACATCTTCGCCAAGGCCGCGCATGCGCCCAAGATGAACCTGTTCGTCAACGCGGCGCTGCTGGGCTTCATCCCCAAGAGCGTGAAGAAGGGGCTGATGGCGCTGGCGCCGGTGCGCCGTGTCTACCGCGCGGTGATGAAGGACCTGGGCGTGCCCGAGGACATGTTCACCTTCATCAACTTCCCCACCCGCTACGACTGCCGCGAGATGCAGGCCGCGCTGAAGGGCAGCGGCATCGAGTGCCCCAACCTGCGTGACTACGCCTGGCGGCTGTGGGACTACTGGGAGCGCCACCTCGACCCCGACCTGTTCATCGACCGCAGCCTGAAGGGCAGCGTGGGCGGCAAGGTGGTGCTGGTCACCGGCGGCTCGTCGGGCATCGGCCTGGCGGCGGCCTGCAAGTTTGCCGAGGCCGGCGCCATCACCATCATCTGCGCCCGCGGGCAAGACAAGCTGGCCGAGGCGGTGGCCGAGATCCATGCCCATGTGGCCGCCAAGGGTGGCAAGGACGCCCAGGTGTTCAGCTACCCGGTGGACATCGCTGACGAGGTCGGCTGCGCCGCGTTCATCAAGATGCTGGAAGACAAGCACGGCGGCGTCGATTTCCTGGTCAACAACGCCGGCCGCTCGATCCGCCGCGCCATCGAGAACAGCTACGACCGCTTCCACGACTTCGAGCGCACCATGCAGCTGAACTACTTCGGCTGCCTGCGTGTGACCATGGGCCTGCTGCCGGGCATGGTGAAGAAGCGCAGGGGGCATGTGGTCAACATCAGCTCCATCGGCGTGCTGACCAATGCGCCGCGCTTTTCTGCCTATGTGGCCAGCAAGGCCGCGCTGGACGCCTGGACCCGCTGCGCCAGCAGCGAGTACGCCGACCAGGGCGTGAGTTTCACCACCATCAACATGCCGCTGGTGCGCACGCCGATGATCGCGCCGACGCAGATCTACAAGAACGTGCCCACGCTGGCACCAGAGGAAGCGGCCGACATGATCGCCCAGGCCTGCGTCTACAAGCCGGTGCGCATCGCCACCCGGCTGGGCATCTCGGGCCAGGTGCTGCATGCGCTGGCGCCGCGGGTGGCGCAGATCGTGATGAACACCAGCTTCCGCATGTTCCCCGACAGCGACGCTGCCAAGGGCGCCAAGTCAGGCGACAAACCCAAGTTGTCGCCCGAAGCCATCGCGATGCAGCAGATGATGCGCGGCATCCATTTCTGACGGCGGTGCGATGCGCCGCCGGTCACCAGCGGCGCAGTTTTTCCTGTGGCTTCAACATCCCAACCCGGCAACGGAAACTTCAATGACCAAGATTCTTCGCGCACTGCAGACCATGGCCTGCATCACCGGCTTGGCAGCGCTGGCTCCGACCGCCTTCGCACAGGCCTTCGACGCGGTCCGGCTCTATGGCGCCGCCTCTGGGAAAGACGGCGGCCTGGTCGGTGCGGTGGTCATCGCCGGCAAGCAGTACCAGGGCTCCGCCGCGCGCCGCACCATGGCGCTGCCCTTGCTGGACTACCAATGGGCCAATGGCTGGTTTGCGGGCACCGCCAACGGGTTCGGCTACAAGTTCGCAAGCCCCCCGCGCATCCAGTACGGCCTGCGGCTGACGGCCGACTTCGGCCGCGATGAAAGTCGCTCGGCGGCCCTGGCCGGCCTGGGCGATGTCGATGCCGCAGCCGAGTTCGGAGGCTTCTTCAACTTCGCGGTCACCCGCGACTGGTTCCTCACCTCGTCGTTGCGCTACGGGTCCGGCAACGACCACAAGGGCCTGCTGGTCGATCTGGGTGCCGGCACCGCGTTCGCCATCGCGCCGAACTGGCGCCTGGCCTGGGGTGTGGCCGCGACGCTGGCCAATGCCGAGTCGATGCAGTCCTACTTCGGCATCACCGCAGCACAGGCGCTCGCCAGCGGCTATGGCAGCTACACCCCCGGTGCCGGGTTGCGCGACGTGCGCACCAACCTGTCCGTCACCCACCAGTTCAACCCACGCATGTCGATCACGGCCGGACTGTCCGCCAGCGCCTTGATGGGCGATGCCAAGGACAGCCCGCTGGTGCGCAAGACGACCGCCGTCAACGGTGTCGTCGCGGTGGCCTACAGTTTCTGACCGGGGGGTGCTTCAGCCCGCCGCTGGCCGGGCCGGCGGCGCGGCTGCCGACCAGGCTGCTAGATTCGCGGCCCATGGATGCCGTGGTGCTGTTCTTCATCTTGGGGCTGGCCGCAGGCCTGGCCAGGTCCGATCTCAAGCTGCCGGCGGCGCTGTACGACGCGCTGTCGATCTACCTGCTGCTGGCCATCGGCCTGAAGGGCGGGATGGAGCTGGCCAAGCAGCCCTTCATGGCCGTGGCGCCGCAGGCGGTGCTGGCCATGAGCCTGGGCGTGGTGATCCCGTTGATCGCGTTTCCGGTGCTGCGCGGTCTGGGGCGCTTGCCGCGTGCGGATGCGGCGTCCATCGCGGCGCATTACGGCTCGGTCAGTGTCGTCACCTTTGCGGTCGGGCAGAACTTTCTCAATGCTGCGGGCATCACTTACGAGTCGTACATGCCGCTGTTCCTGGTGCTGCTGGAGGTGCCGGGCCTGCTGGTGGGCGTGGTGCTGGCACGCGCAGGCGGGACGCAGCGCCCCGCCTGGGGCGCCCTGCTGCACGAGGTGATGCTGGGCAAGAGCATCGTGCTGCTGGTGGGCGGCCTGCTGATCGGCTGGGTGGCCGGGCCCGAGGGCATGGCGCCGATGGC
>JBBRVT010000334.1:0-5229 GCA_038246615.1 Burkholderiales bacterium | reverse complement strand
GGCGTCATGTGCGGCGTCATGTGCGGCGTCATGTGTGGCATCGTGCGCGGCGCCTTGGAGCGTCGCATCCTCGGCAGGCGCCTCGGGCGGTGCCGCGTCAGCAGGGATGGGCGGGACGGGCAGGTCGGTCGGATCGGGCATGGCAGCGCCGCAGGCGCGGCAGGGCTGGGTCAATCGCGCATTGTCGCCCGGCGCGCCTGTCTTGCGGTCGTCCCGCTGCCGTGCTGGCTCAGGTGTTGCGCCGAGCCACCCAGAAGGTGGCACCCTCGGCGCCGTAGCGCTCGGCATGCGGCACCGCGCGGTCCAGCGTGAAGGTGTCGCCCGGCAGCAGGTGGCGGGTGTCGTCGCCGATCGTCAGCCAGATCTCGCCCTGCGCCACCCGGGTGCTGACTGCAAAGTCGTGGGTGTGCGTGTCCACCACCGTGCCCGGGGCCCACTGGCGCTCCAGCACCACGTCGAAGCCCTGCGACAGGGCGTTGGTTTTGAACTCTTCGAAGCTCTGGTCGGGCATGGGCGTCTCCGGTGGCGGGGTAGTGACCTGGCGCTGTCGAGCAGTATCGCAAAGCAGCGCTTGCGGGTGCATCGGCCGGGGCTTTGCGGCGATGGCGTCTGCAGGGCTTGCTGAGCAGAGTCAGCAAGCTTCAGCCGCTGGCAGCCGCCGGCCGCGAATCGCTCACCCTGCCGCGCTTGTCCACCGCCACCACGTCCACCCCCCACTGGCGCGCCTGTGCCAGGGCCTGGTCTGCGGTGCCCATGAACACCACCTTGGTCAGCGCATCGGCCAACGCTGGTGATTCGGCGATCACGGCCACGGCCGACAGGTGCGGCGGTGACCGGCCAGTGCGCGGGTCCAGGATGTGGTGGTCGCGGTCGTCATCCGGCGCACTGCCGAAGCGCAGGGTGGCGTCGGTCGACACCGCGATGCCGCGGCCGTCGGCTTGCAGGGTGCGCAGGATGCGTTGACTGTCGCGCGGGCTGGCCAGGCCCAGGCGCCATGGTCCGCCGTCCGGGCTGTGGCCGATCGGGGCCCATTCGCCGGTGTCCAGCAGCGCGTCGGCGATGCCATGGCGCTGCATCAGCGCGCGGGCGCGCTCGGCCGCATGGCCCTGGGCGATGCCGTTCAGGGTGATCGCCATGCCGGGGCGCGCCAGCGTCACCGCCTGTTCGGTGGCCTGCACGGCGCGCCAGTCGACGCGGGCGCGGGCGTCGGCCAGCTCGGCCTGGCCGGGCCGGCGGCCCTGCGCATGCGTGCGCTGCCACAGCGCCCACAGCGGCTGCACGGTGATGTCGAAGGCGCCCTGGCTGCGCGCCGACACCTGGCGAGCCAGTTGCAGCACCGCCAGCAGATCGGGGTCGGGGTGGCGCAGGCTGCCTTCGCGGTTGAGCCGGCTGACGGCGCTGTCGGGGTCGAACAGGCTCAGCTGGGCGTGCAGGTGGCGCAGCAGCGCCACGGTGTCGTCGAGCGCGCGGTCGGCCCGCTCGGCCTGGGCGTGGGCGGCGCGCAGCCACAGGGTGGTGCCGAAGCCGAGCAAGGCACGCTCGCGCCAGACCAGGCCGCCCGCTGGTGGCGTGGCGGCCAGGCTGGTGCTGGCGGTGCCTGCGGCAAAGGCCGCAACTGGGGCGCCCAGGGTCCAGCGCAGCCATTGGCGTCGGTTGGGTTTCATCGGCTGGTCATGGGTGGATCGGGGTTTCCGGCCAGGCAATCAGGGGGCGTTGGCTGCTACCGGCACCACGGCAATGGGAATGACGGCGCGCGCACTGCGGGCCGCGCGCACCAGCGGCAGGCACTGGGTGGGGTTCTGGTAAACCTGCACGCAGTCCAGGCACTGGAAGCATTCGTCGTACTGCACCTGCCCTGCCGGGGTGATGGCCTGGTAGCTGCAGCGGTGGCGGCAGGTCTGGCAGGGCGTGCCGCATTCGGCGCGGCGGGGAATCCACCGCCACAGCCGCAGGCGGCCGGCAATGGCCAGCGCGGCGCCCAGCGGGCACAGGTAGCGGCAGTAGCCGCGGTACACCAGCACGCTGGCCGCCACGCACAAGGCGGCCCACAGCACGTACGGCCAGTCACGCTGGAAGTACGCGCTGATGGCGGTCTTGAAGGGCTCGACCTCCACCGCCGTCTCGGTCAGGGCCGGGGCCAGCGCAGCAATGGCGCACAGCACGGCCAGCACGCCGTACTTGAGCCATTTCAGCCGCTGGTCCAGCCCGCGCCGCAGCGTGCGGGGCCGCAGCCTGAGCATCCGGGCGATGCTGCTGATGAGCTCCTGCAGGGCGCCGAACGGGCACAGCCAGCCGCAGAAGGTGCCGCGCCCCCACACCAGCAAGGTGACGCCGGTGTAGCCCCACAGCAGCACCGCCACCGGGTCGGCGAGCAGGAAGTCCAGCGCCCGGCCGGCGCGGCTGGCCTCGATGGCGGCGGTGAGCGACACGATGCTGAGCTGGCCCTGCGCCCACCAGCCGATGAAGCCCAGCGTGAACACCAGGTAGGCGGTGCGCAGCACCGCCAGGCGGCCGGGGCTGGCCGACAGCCAGCGCTGGCGCGCCAGCGCCACGCTGAGCACCACCAGGCCGATGGCCAGCACGACCAGGTCGCCCTGCCGC
This sequence comes from Burkholderiales bacterium, assembly GCA_038246615.1. Taxonomy (GTDB): domain Bacteria; phylum Pseudomonadota; class Gammaproteobacteria; order Burkholderiales; family Burkholderiaceae_C; genus Pseudaquabacterium. The sequence continues at coordinate 2,628 of JBBRVT010000334.1, read as the reverse complement.
TTGGCCCAGCCGGCCATCCAGGCCGGGGTTTCGCGCTGCGGCCGGTACTGCGCCGCATCGGGCACGGAGAAGGGGCGGCTCATGCGGGCCAGGGCCACATCGGCCAGCGAGCCGCTGCCACGCTGCAGTTCGAGTTCGAGCGACAGTGGCTGCTCCAGGTCCAGTGCCTTGCCGTCGGCCGCCGGTGGCACGGTGTAGAGCCGGGGTACCGCATCGCGCGCCACGCCCGACCGTGTGCCCGACAGCGCCAGCCGGCCCTGGTAGTCGAAGGGCTGCAGCAGGAAGTCGCGGCCGTTCTGCCGCAGGCGCAGCACCGCCAGCCGGCGGTCGCCGGGCTGGGCAGCGTGGGCGACGGGGTAGCGGCCGCCGTCGATCACCATCAGCAGGGTCTGGCCGGACTCGCGCGCGGCGCGCACCTGGCGCCAGCCCGCCGGGTCCAGCAGGTTGCGGCCGGCCTGCGGCAGGCCGACCGGGCTGAGCCAGAAGTCCACCGCCTTGCCGTCGCCCCAGCCCATGCCGCCGGGGTCGCGCCAGGCACCGGGGCCGTCGGCGAAGGCGGCCTGCACCTTGCGGTTGTCGATCATCCAGTGCTGCAGCAGGCCGGCGTCGGCCAGGGCGATCCAGCCGCTGCGGCGGTAGCGGTCGTCTGGGCCGCGCAGGCGCTCGGCGGTGCCGCCGGCCTGCGCCATGGCCACCTGCGCGGCCGACTCCAGCACGGCCCGGTCGATGGCCGAGGCCGAGACGGTGCCGGTCATCACGCCGTGCAACAACGCGGTGGTGTCGGTTTGCCGGCGTTGCACCGCCGGCGAGCCGATCTGGATGTCATGCGCCAGCGTCAGCCCCTGGTACTGCTGCGCAAACGCACGCAGCCGGGCGGTGCCAGCCGGCGACGTGAACAGCGGCTCGCCATGCGCCAGCAGTTCCACCGTCAGAAAGACGCCGTCGCGGTCGACCACCACCAGCAGGTTGACCGGCTTGCCGCCATAGCCGGCCACAGCCTCCAGGTCGACGGTCTCGAAGGCCTGCGCCATCAGTTGCAGCTTGCCGTTGTCGGGCTTGAACACCGGCCACACCGGCAGGTCGGTCAGGCGCTCGCCCACCACCAGCGGTGGCGGAAAGCGCGCCTGCAGGTCGGCCCGGGTCAGGCTGCCGGCCAGCGCGGGTGGCACGACACCGAGCGCGCCCAGGGCGAGCAAGGCCACGACGGCGATGGCCAGCCACTGCCGCGCACGCAAACCGATCAGCTTGGCCGCTGGCGGCAACAGGGCGCAGCGGTCAGAGCCCGGATGCCGGCCCCGCAGGCGGCCGCTGCTGAACCACTGGTGCGGTAGCCACGCTTCAGAGTTCGTCACAGTGGCAGAAGATGGGTTCGAAAGAGAGCGCCCCCAGGCCTGCTGCTGCGGGTCAGGCCCCCCGAGGGGAAGAGAGGAAAACTTGGGAGCGGCCCGGTGTTTCCTCATGAGAGCGCCAGGCGCGGCCCGCAACAGGCCTGCACAGCGCTTGCGTCAGGCACCCGCCGAATCCGCCGAATCGAGCATATCGCCCGACCGCAGCCTCCCGGCCCCCAACTTGCCCCAGGGTCGGGCCGCCGGTTGCCCCAGCCTGGCACAGGCCACCAGCGGGCATGCAGTGGCTGCCGAACTGCCAGTGCCCGGCCTGGCGCGCCGCTGCGTCGCTGCGTCGCTGTTGGCACACGGCCGCGGCGTGTCGGCTGGATGCGGGTTTTCCCGGGTGTACACGACTTGCGTCAATCAAGGTGACGCCGTATAATCGACCGACCGGTTGGTCGAATTTGACTGACCCTTAAATTGACCCTTGGATTGACCCGACCGCCACCGCCCGTGCCAGGACCACGATGACCACCATGCCCGACTCCACCGCGTCCGACCCCGCCGCACCGGCCGCCGCTCAGGCGTTGGCCGAGCAGGTGCGAGACGCCATGTGGGTGGGCGACCACGCCACCAAGATGCTGGGCATCACGGTGGAGTCGATCGGTCCGGGCCGTGCGGTGTTGCGCATGGTGGTGCGGCAAGACATGCTCAACGGCCATGCCATCTGCCACGGCGGGCTGATCACCACGCTGGCCGACAGCAGCTTCGCCTTCGCCTGCAACGCCTACAACGAGCTGACCGTGGCCTCGGGCTTCACCGTCGATCTGCTGGCCCCCGGCCGCCTGGGCGACATGTTGACCGCCACCTGCACCGAGGTGAGCAAGGCCGGCCGCACCGGCGTGTACGACGTGACGGTGACCAACCAGCGCGGTGAGCGTATCGCCATCTTCCGCGGCCGCAGCCACACCGCGCGCGGCAAGCCGGTGATTGCGCCGGCTGTCTGACCAGCAGCCACACCGCCAAGAGCCACCCGGAGACCGCCCCCATGCCCGTGCGCCACCCCGCCCCTGGCGACCTGGAAGCCATCGAGACCGCCAGCCGCGACGAGATCACCGCGCTGCAACTGCAACGCCTGCAGGCCACCTTGCAACGCGCCTACGACCAGGTGCCGCATTACCGCGCTGCCTTCGACGCCGCCGGTGTGCATCCGTCGGACTGCAAGACCCTGGCCGACCTGGCGAAGTTTCCGTTCACCGGCAAGAAAGACCTGCGCGACAACTACCCCTTCGGCCTGTTC
>JBBRVT010000333.1:0-5236 GCA_038246615.1 Burkholderiales bacterium | reverse complement strand
TCCAGGTTCTTCACCACCACCTGCTGCTGGCCGAGCAGCTCGTCGACCAGCAGCGCCACGCGCTGGCCGTCGGCCTCGACCACCACCATGATGTTGCTGACGTTCTCGAAGTCGAAGCGCGGCACCTCGAAGACCTTCTCCAGGTCGATGACGGGCATGTATTCCTTGCGCACCTCGACCACGCGGCCGGTGCCGCCGATGGTCTTGACCATGCCGGGCTTGACCTGGAACGACTCGACCACGCTGCCCAGCGGCAGGATGTAGCACTCGTCGCCCACGCCCACGCTCATGCCGTCCATGATGGCCAGGGTCAGCGGCAGGCGCACCTTCACGCTCATGCCGTAGCCTTCGGCGCTGTCGATGTCGACCGTGCCGCCCAGCGCGGTGATGTTCTTCTTCACCACGTCCATGCCCACGCCCCGGCCGGAGACGTCGGTCACCACCTCGGCGGTGGAAAAGCCGGGTGCGAAGATCAGGTTCCAGACGTCGTTGTCGGACATCGAGTCGGGTGCGTCGATGCCTTTCTCGCGCGCCTTGCTCAGCAGCTTCTGCCGGTTCAGGCCCTTGCCGTCGTCGCGCACCTCGATGACGATGCTGCCGCCCTGGTGGCTGGCCACCAGCGTCAGCGTGCCGTGCTCGGGCTTGCCCTTGGCCATGCGCTCGGCCGGCAGCTCGATGCCGTGGTCGCAGCTGTTGCGCACCAGGTGGGTCAGCGGGTCGGTGATCTTCTCGACCATGCCCTTGTCCAGCTCGGTGCTCTCGCCCAGGGTGACCAGCTCCACCTTCTTGCCCAGCCTGGCGGCCAGGTCACGCAGCATCCGCGGGAAGCGGTTGAACACCATCGACATCGGAATCATGCGGATCGACATCACCGCCTCTTGCAGGTCGCGGGTGTTGCGCTCCAGGTCGGCCAGGCCGCTGGCCATCTGCTGGCTCAGGCCGGCGTCCAGGCCCTTGCTGTTCTGCGCCAGCATCGCCTGGGTGATGACCAGTTCACCCACCAGGTTGATCAGCTGGTCGACCTTCTCGACCGACACCCGCAGCGTGGCCGATTCCAGCGCGGCGCCGGCCTTGGCCTCGGCCTTGGTGGCGGCCGGGCGGGCCGGTGCGGGCTGGGCTGCGGCCTCGGCCGGGGCGCTGGCAGCCACCGGGGCTGCAGCGGCGGCCGGCTGGGCGGCGCCGGGTGCGCCCGGTGCCTCGTCGAAGAAGCCGTAGCCCTGGTCCTTGGCCGGCTCAGCCTCGCCTTGCGGTGCGCCGGGCGCGCCGTTGAAGAAGCCGTAGCCCGGCGTCATCGGCTGCAGGGTCACCGCCTCACGCGGGACGTGGAAGGTGAACAGGTCCAGCAGGTCGTTGTCGCTGGTGGTGGTGGTGACCTTGAAGCGGCGCATGCCGTCGGCCGCGCGGCCGGCGTCCAGCGGCTCGATCTGGCCCAGGCCGACGATCTCGCTGAACAGCTCGACCAGGCTGTCGGCCAGGCTGGGGTCGGCCAGCGAGCCGACCGTCAACTCCAGCACGCGCTGGCCGGGTACCACCGGGGCGGCCGCAGCGCTCGGCGTGGCTGCAGTGGCCGGTGCGGCAGCCAGCGCGGGTCCGGCCGTGTCGACTTTGCCTCCGGCACACAGGGTCTTGATGGTGGCCAGCAGTTCGGTGGTGTCGGGCACGGCGTCGCCAGTGCCCTGGTGGCGCGCCAGCAGCGCCTTCAGGGCGTCGCCCGCAGCCAGCAGCACGTCCACCATCTGGGTGGTCGGGTTCAGCTCGTGGCGGCGCAGCTTGTCCAGCAGCGCTTCCATCTGGTGCGTCAGCTGGGCCACGTCGCTGAAGCCGAAGGTGGCGGCGCCACCCTTGACCGAGTGCGCGCAGCGGAAGATGGCGTTGAGCTCCTCGTCGTCGGCGGCGTTCACGTCGAGTTCGAGCAGCATCTGCTCCATCGTCTGCAGGTTCTCGCCGGCTTCTTCGAAGAAGACCTGGAAGAACTGGCTCAGGTCGATGCCGGCGCTGGCACTCGCGTTGTCTTTGCTCATCTCAGCCATGGCTGGAAGTCTCCGGGTAGGGGGGTCGCTGGCACTGCAGGGCATGCAGGCGCCGGTCGGGCGAGGTCAGCGGATGACCTTGCCGATCACCTCGATCAGCTTGGCCGGATCGAAGGGCTTGACGAGCCAGCCGGTGGCACCGGCGGCGCGGCCGGCCATCTTCATCTGGTCGCTCGACTCGGTGGTCAGGATCAGGATCGGCGTGGCCTTGAACTTCGGGTTCTCGCGCAGCTTCTTGGTCAGGCTGATGCCGTCCATGCGGGGCATGTTCTGGTCGGTCAGCACCAGGCTGAAGTCGCGCTGGCCGGCCTTCTCCAAGGCGTCCTGGCCGTCCACGGCCTCGACCACGTTGAAACCTGCGTTCTTCAAGGTGAACGAAACCATCTGGCGCATCGAGGCGGAATCATCGACGGCGAGGATTGAGTGCATCGTTATCTCCGGGAAACTGAGGGTGTTTTCGGACGGAATCCGGAAAACTTGAAACTGACTGTTCAGAACAGCTCGACCGAGCCGGCGTCCATCTCGTCCTGCGTGACGGGGTTGGGCCGCAGTGGCGCTTCTTCCACCACGGTTTCGCCGTCCTCGTCGTCGCCCATCACGTCGCGCGCCAGGCGGTCGGCACAGTTGCGCAGCCGGCGCTGGGTGTGGTTGACGAGCTGTGAGGCCATGTCCTGGAACTGCAGCGCGGTGACCGCGCCAGCCAGGTGCTGCATGGTCTCGTGCAGGTGGCTCTCGGGCAGCTCAGGGTGCTGCGCGGCCGCGCGCGAGAGCTGCTGGATCTGGGCCGTGGCGCCGTAGAAGTGCCCCATCAGCGTCTCGGTCGCGTCGGTCAGCAGGCGCTGCAGGCGCGCCAGGTCGTTGCTGGCCACCATCAGGCTGTCCTGCAGGTCGGCGGCCGTCAGCAATTGCAGCTGCAGGCCAGGCGGGCTGTCGGGCCCGGCGTGCCCCGGGGTCTGGTCGTCAATGCGCATCGTCACTCCGCAGGAGGGGTGGGTGTCCGGCACCGATCTCGGCGCAGGCATGGGCATTTTTCGGCCCGGTGGCGCAGAAGTTGAGATCAAGGAGGCCTGGCCTGCGGGTGCAAACCGTGCGGTTGGGCCGCCCGGGCGGCCGCCGGCCGTGCTTTGCCATACTTCGGCCATGGTTTCCAACCCCGCCTCCCGTGCGCCGGCGCGGCCGCTGCGCGTGCTGCACCTCGAGGACAGCGTGCCCGACCACGAGCTGGCACTGCTGCACCTGCTGCGCGCCGGCCTGCGTGTGGACACCGCCCGGGTCGACACCGAGACCGGCCTGCGCGAGGCCCTGGCCACGCAGGATTGGGACGTGGTGCTGTCGGACTTCAACCTGCCCGGCTTCAACGGCCTGCGGGCGCAGGACATCCTGCGCGAGAGCGGCAAGGACCTGCCCTTCATCCTGGTGTCGGGCGAGATCGGCGAGGACACGGCGGTGGCGGCGATGCGCAACGGCGCGGCCGACTATCTGCTGAAGAACAATCTGTCGCGCCTGGCACCGGCGGTGGAGCATGCGATCGCCGCGCAGCGTGACCGGCTGGCCCGGACGCATGCCGACCACGCGCTGGCCGCCAGCCGCCAGCGCCTGTCGGAGCTGGCCCAGCACCTGCAGACCAGCGTGGAGGGGGAGCGCGCGGCCATCGCCCGCGAGATCCACGACGACGTGGGCGGCAGCTTGACCGCATTGCAGTTCGACCTGGCCTGGATCGGCCGCCACGTGGCTGCTGGCGACGTGCAGCCGGCCGAGGTGCAGCAGCGGGTGCTGACCGCGCTGGAGACGGTGCAACATGCCATCGAGGCCAGCCAGCGCATCATGCACAACCTGCGGCCGGCCATCCTGGAGCAGGGGCTGGTGGCGGCACTGCAGTGGATGGCGGTGCAGTTCGAGAAGCGCAGCCGCATCGCCTGCCAGTTCCGCACCAGCCATGAGAGCATGCACCTGCCTGCCGGCGTGCCGCTGGTGGCCTACCGCTTTGCGCAGGAGGCGCTTACCAATGTCAGCAAGCATGCCCAGGCCACGCGGGTGATGATCGATCTGTCGATGAGCCGCGGCGTGCTGAGCCTGGAGGTCAGTGACAACGGCTGCGGCCTCGGCCGCGACGACCTCGCCAAGACCGGCAGCTTCGGCCTGCGCGGCCTGCATGAACGCGCCGGCACCGTGGGCGGCTGGGTCGACATCAGCAGCGACGCCGGTGGCACGGTGCTGATGCTGTCGGTGCCGATGCGCCAGGACGGCGACGCGGGTGAAACCGACTTCGACCAGGACGACGACCACGATCCCACCGGCTGGGGCACGCCATGATTTCTGTGATTCTCTGTGACGACCATGCGCTGATCCGGCGCGGCATCCGCGACACCCTGGCCGACGCGCCCGACATCCAGGTGGTGGGCGAGGCCGGCGACTATGCCGAGTTGCGCGGCCTGCTGCACAGCCTGCGCACGCCGGCTGTCGGCCGCAGCGCCGGTTGCGACGTGCTGGTGCTCGACATCAACCTGCCCGGGCGCAGCGGCCTGGACGTGATGCATGCGCTCAAGGACGAGGGCAGCGCGGTGAAGGTGCTGGTGGTCAGCATGTACCCCGAGGACCAGTACGCCATCCGCGCGCTGCGAGCCGGCGCTTATGGCTATGTCAACAAGGGCGGTGACCCGCAGCTCATCGTGCAGGCGGTGCGCACGGTGGCGCAGGGCCGCAAGTACGTGACACCCGAGATCGCGCAGATGCTGGTGGAGAGCCTGACCACGCCCACGCACGAGAACGCGCACGACAAGCTGAGCGACCGTGAGCTGCAGACGCTGGTGATGATCGCCTCGGGCAAGCGGCTGTCCGACATCGCCGACCAGCTGACCCTGTCGCCCAAGACGGTGAGCGTCTACCGTGCCCGGGTGCTGGAGAAGCTGGGGTTGCAGAACAACGCCGAGCTGACGGTTTATGCGATTCGCAACGGGTTGGTGGGTGAGTAGGGCGGCTTGGGGCTCGTTGCTGTCGTTCAGCTTGTGGCCTGAAAGCCGGCATTCGACGGTCTGAGCGATCGCGCCGGGCCGGGCGGGCGTGTTCTGCTCCATGTCATTCCGGGCCTCCGGCCCTCCCTTCTTTACTTACGCAGAACACGCCCGCCCGACCCGACGCTCAGGCACCACCGTGGCGCGCGAACTTTTGCCCCTCAAGGGCCACTACTGCCTCCAGGACGAGGACGG
>JBBRVT010000332.1:0-5245 GCA_038246615.1 Burkholderiales bacterium | reverse complement strand
GGTGACCTCTGGGTGTGGACGGTGGGCAATGCGTGGATAGCGAGCGAGACGGCAGCGAGCAAGCTGCGTGCCGCACCTCGGCATGCGCACTGCTGGCACGCGCAGCAGCGTGCCGCAGATTCTGCCGGCCCAGCCCGCCCGCGCCGATGACGCCCGCGCCGGGTCGGACGCAGTGTTGCGCGGATGTGACGGCGCTGTGGCTGCGGTGTGCAGGCGGCAAGCTTGCCGCCGCGCGGTGTCAGCCGGGCGCCGCGACGCCGTCGCCGCCGAAGGTGTCGGCGAAGCTGAACCACAGCGATGCATAGAACGCCGCCGAGAACGCCAGGCCGATGGGCAAGGTCATCAGCCCCAGCAACTGGCCGGCGCCGGTGAGCGCCGCCACCAGCGAGAACACCGCGACGGTGGCCACCATCACCCCGCCCCAGCCCAACACGTACAAGGTGAATGCACCGCGGGTGCGCCACAGCGCCAGCGTGCTGCTGAACAGCGCCTGAATGGCCCCCTGGCCACCCCAGTGCACCAGGGCCGGTGCGTGCCAGAACGGTACCGACAACAAGCCGGCCAGGCCAACCCGCACCAGCATGCCCTGCACCAGCCGCGGGTCGGCCAGGATCGCAGCGACCTGGCTGGAGGGTTTGCCGTCGCTGCTGGCGGCGGCCATCTCGCGCTGCAGTGCCTCGAAGGTGCCGCCGTCGACCCAGTCGGCCAGGGTGATCACCAGCATGGTGCCCAGCGCATAGGCAGCGCACAGGACCCACTGAGCCTGGCGCTGGCTGCGCACCGGGTGGCGCAGGCCTTCGACCAACTGACCGATATGCACCGGCCCGCCGGCCAGCGCGCTGCGGCTGGCAATCATGAAGCCCAGGCTCAGCATCGGCAGCAGCGCCATGCCCAGCGGCCCGCCCAGGTAGGGCACCACCACCATCAGCAACAGCACGCTGAACAGGAAGACGACGAACAGCCCGACGAAGGAGAGCGGGCGCTGCAGCCACAGCTGCAGCCCCTGGCGCAGCCAGCGCCAGCCCTGGGCGGGGGCGACCGGTTGAAGGCGAAGTCCCATGGTGCGGGTGGTCGATTCTGGTTGGATGGGGAAACAGGAGCCTGGCGCTTCAGCGCAGGGCGTGCCAGGGCTGGGCGATGCGTGCGCGCAGCACGCGCTCGAAGTGCGCCGGGTCCTTGGGGTTCAACAGGGCGGCCGGGCGCGGCAGGTGCCAGTCGCCCAGTCGCGACAGCCAGAAGCGCAGCGCCGCAGCGCGCAGCAGCGCCGGCAGCAAGCGGTGCTCGGCTGCCGCCAGCGGCCGGTGTGCCTGGTAGGCCTGCACCAGGGCCTGGGCGCGTGCCTCGTCCAGGCTGGCGTCGTCGGCGTTCAGGCACCAGTCGTTCAGGCACACCGCCAGGTCGTAGCCGAAGCTGTCGGTGCCGGCGAAGTAGAAGTCGAACGCGCCGGTCAGCTTCTCATGCCCGGGCAGGCCGTCGAACAACACGTTGTCGCAGAACAGGTCGGCATGCACGGCGCCCTGCGGCAGCGCGCCAACGGCCGGCGACGCCGCCACCTGCTGCTGGAAGGCGAGTTCGGCATCGAGCAGCAGCTGCTGCGCTGCGCCCAGGTGCGGCCGCACTGCCAGCGCGATGCCGGGCCACCAGGCGCGGCCGCGCAGGTTGGGCTGCTGCAACGGGAAGTCGGCCACCGCCAGGTGCATGCGCGCCAGCAGGCTGCCGAGCTGGCTGCAGTGGTGCAGGTCGGGCGCCAGCTGGTGGTGGCCGGGCAGACGGGTGACCAGGGCCGCCGGCTTGCCGGCCACCTGGTGCAGGATGTTGCCGCTGGCATCGGCACGCGGCTCGGGCACCGGCAGGCCGCGCTGCGCCAGGTGCTGCATCAGCCGCAGATAGAAGGGCAGCTGGTCGGCGCCCAGCCGTTCGAACAGGGTGAGCACCCATTCACCGCTGGTGGTGCTGACGAAGAAGTTGCTGTTCTCGATGCCCGCGTCGATGCCCTGCAGCCGCAGCAGCATGCCGGCGCCCAGGCGCTCGGTCAGCGCGCCGGCTTCGGCCGGCGTGACATCGGTGAACACGGCCATGGCAGGGCTAGAAGCTCAGCACCGTCCAGACACGCTGGCCGGCACTGGTTCTGGCGCCCGAGGGGTCGCTGCCGGCTGCCTGCGGCGTGATCTCGTAGCGCGGCGCGGCGCTGTCCTTGTTGTCGACGGTGATGCGCTGGGTCTGGCCGCGCAACCGCAGCTCGGTGATGCGGACCTGGTCGTCCTCGCTGACCAGGCGTTGCAGGACGGCTTCGCTGCCGGTGCCCGGCGCAAGGCCGGCGCAACCGGCAGCGGTGGCGGCCAGGCACAGCATCAGAGTCAGGCGTGTCATGCCCTGATTCTAGGTGGCGTGCTGCCCGGTGGCAGGCGCGACCGCTGCCACCACAATCCGGGCATGCAAGACGCCACACCCCCCCTGCCCATGCTGCTGCTGGTCGACGGCAGCAGCTACCTGTACCGTGCGTACCACGCCATGCCTGATCTGCGCGGGCCAGACGGCTTTCCCACCGGCGCCATCCACGGCCTGGTGGCGATGATGAAGCGGCTGCGCGAGCAGATCATCGGCAGCGGCCCCGGCGGGCATGCCGCCTGTGTGTTCGATGCCCATGGGCCCACCTTCCGGGATGCCTTGTACGGCCAGTACAAGGCCCAGCGCGCGCCCATGCCCGACGACCTGCGCACCCAGATCGCACCGATCCACGAAGTGGTGCGCCTGCTGGGCTGGCCGGTGCTGGAGGTGCCCGGCATCGAGGCCGACGACGCCATCGGCACACTCGCCAACGTGGGCGCGGCCGCCGGCCACCGGGTGGTGATCTCGACCGGCGACAAGGACCTGGCCCAGCTGGTGACCGACCAGGTCACGCTGATCAACACGATGAGCAACGAGCGGCTGGACATCGCCGGCGTGGTCGCCAAGTTCGGCGTGCCGCCCGCCCGCATCATCGACTACCTCACCCTCGTCGGCGACACGGTGGACAACGTGCCGGGCGTCGACAAGGTGGGCCCCAAGACTGCTGCCAGGTGGATTGCCGAACACGGCAGCCTGGACGGCGTGGTGGCGGCGGCCCAGAGCATCAAGGGCGTGGCCGGCGAGAACCTGCGCAAGGCGCTCGACTGGTTGCCGCAGGGCCGGCGCCTGATCACCGTGGTGACCGACTGCGACCTGGCGGCCCACGTGCCTGGCTGGCCGGCGGTGGAGGCGCTGGCGCTGAAGCCGGTGGACCGCGAAGGCCTGCTCGACTTTTACCAGCGCTACGGCTTCAAGGCCTGGCGCAAAGAGCTGGAGGCCGAGCTGGGCCTGGGCAGCAGCAGCGCGCCCGTCGCGAACCCTGGTCTGTTCGACGCCGACGGCACCGGCGCCGCCCCCACCCTGCCAGACAACAGCCAGCTGGCGCGCCGCTACGAGACGGTGGTGGAAATGGCGCAGCTGGAAGCCTGGATCACCCGCCTGCGCGCCGCGCCGCTGGCCGCGCTCGACACCGAGACCGACAGCCTGGACCCGCTGCGCGCCCGCATCGTCGGCATCAGCTTCGCCGTGCAGCCCGGCGAGGCGGCTTATGTGCCCGTGGCGCACGACTACGCCGGCGCGCCCGAGCAACTGCCGCTCGACACCGTGCTGGCCGCGCTGCGCCCGTGGCTGGAAGACGCCGCCGCACCCAAGGTGGGTCAGAACATCAAGTACGACACCCATGTGCTGGCCAACCATGGCGTCACGGTGCGCGGCTGGCAGCACGACACCATGCTGCAAAGCTATGTGTTCGAGGCGCACCTTACCCATGGCCTGGAGAAGCTGGCTGAGCGCCACCTGGGCCGCAAGGGCCTGGGCTATGAAGACCTGTGCGGCAAGGGCGTGCACCAGATCCCGTTCAGCCAGGTCGACGTGGAGCGCGCCAGCACCTACAGCGGCGAAGACAGCGAGATGACGCTGCAGGTGCACCAGACGCTGTTTCCGCAGGTGGCGGCGGTGCCGGGCCTGCTGCATGTCTACCGCGACATCGAGATGCCGGTGAGCCTGCTGCTGCAGCGCATCGAGCGCCATGGCGTGCTGATCGACAGTGCGGTACTGGCCCGGCAGAGCCAGCAACTGGCCGAGCGCATCCTGCAGCTGGAGCAGCAGGCCTACGACATCGCCGGCCAGCCGTTCAATCTGGGCAGCCCGAAGCAGATCGGGGAGATCCTGTTCAACCGCCTGGGCCTGCCGGTGAAGAAGAAGACTGCCAGCGGTGCGCCCAGCACCGACGAAGAAGTGCTGCAGGAACTGGCCGCCGACTACCCGCTGCCGGCGCGCATCCTGGAGCACCGCAGCCTGGCCAAGTTGAAGGGCACCTACACCGACAAGCTGCCGCTGATGGTGAACCCCGCCACCGGCCGGGTGCACACCAACTATGCGCAGGCGGTCGCCATCACCGGGCGCCTGAGCAGCAACGACCCCAACCTGCAGAACATCCCCATCCGCACGGCAGAGGGCCGGCGTGTGCGCGAGGCCTTCATCGCACCGCCGGGCCACGTGATCGTGTCAGCCGACTACAGCCAGATCGAGCTGCGCATCATGGCCCACATCAGCGGTGACCCCGGCCTGACCCGCGCCTTTGCCGAGGGGCTGGATGTGCACAAGGCCACCGCCGCCGAGGTGTTCAACACCACGGTGGACGCGGTCACCAGCGAGCAGCGCCGCTATGCCAAGACCATCAACTTCGGCCTGATCTACGGCATGGGCGCCTTCGGCCTGGCGCAGGCCCTGGGCATCGACCAGAAGATGGCCAAGGACTTCATCGAACGTTACTTCGCCCGCTTTGCCGGGGTGAAGCGCTACATGGACGAGACCAAGGCCAGCGCTGCCGACAAGGGCTATGTGGAAACGCTGTTCGGCCGCCGCATCGAGCTGCCCGAGATCCGTGGCGGCAACGGCCCCCGCCGCGCAGGCGCCGAGCGCCAGGCCATCAACGCGCCGATGCAGGGCACGGCGGCCGACCTGATCAAGCTGGCGATGATCGCGGTGCAGGCCGCGCTGGACGCAGGCGGCAGGCGCAGTGCCATCGTGATGCAGGTGCATGACGAACTGGTGCTGGAGGTGCCCGAGGACGAACTGCCCTGGGCGCGCGAGCAGGTGCCGGCGCTGATGGCCGGCGTGGCGCAGTTGAGCGTGCCGCTGCTGGCCGAGGTGGGCGTGGGCCCCAACTGGGAACAGGCCCACTGATGGCCCACCC
>JBBRVT010000331.1:0-5259 GCA_038246615.1 Burkholderiales bacterium | reverse complement strand
GTACCTGGACCAGCTGACAGCCGCCGGCGTCGACATGGCTGCGCTGGGCGCATCGATCGACGCCGACAAGGTCAAGCTGTTGGGGCTGCAGGGCGAGATCGACCGCATCCAGCGCGAGATTGCTGCATTGGGGGCAGTCAACCTGGCGGCGCTGGACGAACTGGGCACGGCCAGAGAGCGCAAGACCTTTCTCGACGCGCAGTGCGCTGATCTGAACGACGCCATCGGCACGCTGGAAGACGCCATCCGCAAGATCGACCTGGAAACCCGTGACCTGCTGGGCAAGACCTTCAACCAGGTGAACGAGCACTTCGGCCGCATGTTCCCCAGCCTGTTCGGCGGCGGCAATGCGCGCCTGCAGATGACCGGCGACGAGATCCTGGACGCCGGCGTGCAGGTGATGGCCCAGCCGCCGGGCAAGAAGAACAGCAGCATCCACTTGCTGAGCGGTGGCGAGAAGGCGCTGACCGCCATTGCCCTGGTGTTCGCCATCTTCCTGCTGAACCCGGCGCCGTTCTGCCTGCTCGACGAGGTGGACGCGCCGCTGGACGACGCCAACACCGAGCGCTATGCCAAGCTGGTGGCCGAGATGAGCGAGAAGGGCACGCAGTTCCTGTTCATCAGCCACAACAAGATCGCGATGGAGATGGCAGAGCAGCTGATCGGCGTGACCATGCAGGAGCAGGGCGTCTCGCGCATCGTGGCGGTGGACATGGACGCCGCGCTGGGCCTGGCGGAGACCGCCTGATGGAGACCGCCTGATGGCGACCACGTGATGGAGACCGCATGATGGCGCTGCTGCCCGATCTGTCGCTGATGGAAGGCCTGCTGGGTGCTGGCGTGGTGGTGCTGGTCGCGGTGGTGGCCCAGGGCTGGTGGGCGGCGCGCCGCGCCAACCCGCGCCAGGCCGATCTGGCGCGCGGGGCGCGGGTGGAGCCCGGCGGCCTGGGCAGCGCAGCGGGCGACGGGGCCGCTGGCAGCGCGCCAGCGGGTGCGCCGACAGCAGGGGCGGCCGGTGCTGCCGAGGTGGCCGGCCCGTTGGCCGAGCTGCGCCCCGCACTGCCACGCAAGACCGCCCGGCTCGACCCGCTGATCGACGCCATCGCCACCCTGGCGATGGAGTCCCCCGTCACCGGTGACCTGGCCCTGGCGCACTTGCCGCCGTCGCGCCGCGCCGGTACCAAGCCTTTCCTGATCGAGGGCCTGAATGCCGAGACCGGCGACTGGGAGCTGCCGGTGGCCGGCCAGCGCTACGGTGAATTCCAGGCCGGCGTGCAGCTGGCCAACCGCAGCGGTGCGCTCAACGAGATCGAGTACAGCGAATTCGTGCAGAAGCTGCAGGCCTTTGCCGACGGCGTGGGTGCGATGGCCGAGCTGCCCGACATGCTGGACGTGGTGGCCCGCGCCCGCGAGCTGGACGCCTTTGCCGGCGGCCACGACGCGCAGCTGAGCCTGAACCTGCGTGCCAACGCAGCCGCCTGGAGCCTGGGCTACATCCAGCAGAGTGCGCAGCGCCACGGCTTCGTGCCCGGCGTGCTGCCCGGCCGGCTGGTGCTGCCCGGTGCCGAAGAAGGCGCACCGCCAGTGCTGGTGCTGGCCTTCGACCCGCAGGTGGCCCTGGCCGACGACCCCGGCGCCGCCGCAGTGCGGGTGGTGCAGCTGTCACTCGACGTGCCACAGACGCCGGAGGCCGCTGAGCCCTTCCCCGCCTGGCACCAGGCCGCGCGCCTGCTCGCCGCCGACATGGACGCCAGCATGACCGACGACGCCGGCCGGGCGATCACGCTGCAGGCCTTTGCCACCATCGGCGACGACCTGAAGACGTTGTACGCGGCGCTGGAGTCGCACGACCTGGCGGCCGGCTCGCCGGCGGCACGGCGGTTGTTCAGCTGAGGTTGCGCCGCGCTGGCGCCTCGCTGATGCGGCGCTGATGCGTCGCCGATGCGGCGCTGATGGGCGCTTCAGCCGGTTGCGCCCGGCACCGCCGGTACCGCCGGCACCGCCGGTTGCGCCGCCGGCACGCTGCGGCTGACCTGGCGCATCAGCATGAATTCTTCGGCCGCCGTGGGATGCATGGCGATGGTGCGGTCGAAGTCGTCCTTGGTGGCGCCGGCGGTCAGCGCCACGGTCAGGCTCTGCACGATCTCCGGTGCATCGGTGCCGGCCATGTGCACCGCCAGCACGCGGTCGTTGTCGGCGTCCACCAGCAGTTTCATCGCGGTGCGCTCGGCGCCGCCGATGAAGGCCTGCTTCATCGGCCGGAAGTCGGTCTCGAAGATGCGCAGCCGGTGGCCAGCGGCCAGCGCCCCTTCCTCGGTGGGCCCCACGCTGGCCAGCGGCGGCAGCATGAATACCGCGCTGGCCACCAGGCACAGGTCCACCGGCCGGTGGCTGGGGCCGAACAGCCGGTCGGCCAGCGCGCGGCCCTCGGCAATCGCCACCGGCGTCAGGTTGTTGCGGTTGGTGACATCGCCGATGGCGCAGACGCCCGGCAGCGCAGTGTTGCACTGGTCGTCCACCGGCACCGCGCCACGGGCGTCCAGCGTCAACCCCAGGCCGGCGGTGTTGGGCCGCCGGCCGGTGGCATTGAGCACCCAGGGGAAGGCCAACACCCGATCTTCGCTCTGCACCAGCAGGAACTGGTCGCCGTCGCGCTGGATGCGTTGCGGCGCGGCGCCGGGGTGCAGGTCCACACCGGCGGCCTGCAGCGCGCTGGCGGCGGCGGTGCGCAGCATCTCGTCGAAGCCGCGAAGCGGCAGCCGGTCGCGGTAGAACAGCGCCACCTGCACGCCCAGGCGCGCCAGCATGCTGGCGAACTCGACCGCGATGTAGCCGCCGCCCACCACTGCGGCGCGCTCTGGCAGGGTCTGCAGGTCGAGCAGGTCGTCGCTGGTGGCGCAGGCGTCGATGCCGGGGATGCTGTCGCGCACCGGCGCGCCGCCGGTGGCCACCAGGATGTGCTGCGCGGTGATGCGGCGCTCGCCCACCTGCACCGTGTTCGGGCCCGCCAGGCGGGCCCAGCCTTCGACCAGCTGCACGCCGCTGCCAGCCAACAACTGGCGATAGATGCCTTCCAGCCGCGTGGTCTCGGCCGCCTTGGCCGCTGCCCAGGTGGGCATGTCGAAGCGGGCCTCGCCCAGCTGCCAGCCGTAGCCGCGCGCCTCGTTCAGGCCGTCGCCGTACTGGGCCGCGTACATCAGCAGCTTCTTGGGCACGCAGCCGCGCAGCACGCAGGTGCCACCCACCCGGCCGCCTTCGACGATGGCGACCTTGGCACCGTGCAGCGCGGCGCGGCGTGAGGCCGCCACCCCGCCCGAGCCGGCGCCCAGGGTGATCAGGTCGTAGTCGAAGTCCATGCGCTTGCTCCGTTCGATGGTGGGCCGCACTGTCGCACGGCGCAAGCGCAAGGTGGCATTGAGGGTTCAAGGCAGCGGCCGGGCGCCAGACATGTCGCGGAGACGCAAGCGCCGAGAACGGCGCATCGAAGGCCGCACCGCGCGGTCTGGTGCAACCGTCAGCCCCAGGGCAGGGTCAACCCGACGACGGAACCCGTCCCCACGTCAATTCCTGGCGCCAGTCGCGTTGGCGGTCAGAAATGCTGCAATGGCGTCGACGACACCCGAAGCCAGCGGCAGTCCGGGGTCGGCGTAGGTCGCCATGTTGGCCCGCAGATCCTGCGACGTGACGGACTTGAGAACATGGTTCACGTCGGGCAGGAGCACCAGCTTCGCCTGTGGCTCGGCCTGCTGAATCAGGTGCGCATCTGCCTCTCCCACCTGGATGTCGCGCTGCCCCTGAAGCACGAGTACCGGCTTCGCGATGCCCGCGACGAGGCGACGCGGGTCGTAGGAGAAAGCGCTGATCAAGAAACCCTGCACCGCAGGGTCGAACAGCCCTTTCAAGGCTGGATGCATGCTGCCGGTTTCTACCCGCCGGCCCTGTTCCAGCGCGTCGATCGCAGGCAATGCCTGGCCCAGGATGGGGCCATTGGCCGGATTGGCCTTGAGTTGCCCGCGCAAGACGTCGCCCATCGGTCGACCGGCGGCCGCCACCAGGATGAGACCGCAGACGCCGGCCTGATCCCGCGCCGCAACCATCGCGACCAGGCCGCCCTCGCTGTGCCCGAGCAACCACACGCATGGCGCGCCGGTCTCCCTTCGGAGAACGCCCACCCAGCTCCGCACGTCGTCGACGTAGTCGGCAACCGTGACCGCGTTCGCGTCTGTGGCCGCTGCAGCGCTTGCAAACATGCCGCGCTTGTCGATCCGCAGGGTTGCCACACGCCGCGATGCGAGGCCCTCGGCAAGCAGCCGGTAGGTTGACGCCTTGATCCCGGCCGGGCTGTTGCCGTCGCGGTCGGTGGGGCCGGAGCCCGGGATGATCAAGACGACAGCGACAGACTTCGATTCCGGTACGAGCAAGGTCCCCTTGAGCGGGCCCGTTGGGCCGGCCGATTCCAGGAAGGACTCCGAAGAGGCGCTGTCGGCCGAAAATGAGCAGGCCAGCAAGCTAGCGCCAAGCGCAAGGCCGTTCAGGAACTTCATGGGTTGCCAGGCCGAGCGTGTTCGTGAAGCCACAGGGCCGTCAATCTGCGCTGCTGGCGTCCGGGCTTGCAGACACCCGGCGCCGGGCGCGCGCCGTGCTGTGGTTCAGCAAGGCGGGCGCCACAGACTCCCGGCCAGCCGCCCAGAAATGCGACAGCAGCAAGCTGGCTTCGGATTTGGTGCGCACGGCTGCGTTCAGTCGGCTTGCCAGCAGGTCGTAGTCGTCTGCCAGCGGTGACGCGCCACCCGCCCCGACGACATGGCAGGCCATCGACCACTCGGTGAACGCGCGCGCCGGGATGGGCTCGCGCACCAGGTTGATCAGCCCATAGTGCAGTGGATGGGTCTTGATGACGGCATAGACCTTGTGCAGCCCGGCTTCTGCACCCTCCAGGTACTGCATGAAGTAGCCGTCGGCGTAGAGCAGCACGCCGGTGATGCCTTCCTCGGCATTGCGGCGCCGTGCCCCTTCCAGAATGTGCAGCAGGTCGTCCGGCGTCACCGGTCGTGCCGATTTGGAGACGTAGACGATCGCCCAGAGTCTGGAAGAACGGCTTTGCCTGGTTGCGTCGGCGTGATCGGCGGGCAGCTCACCCATGATGGAGATGTCGTCCTTGCAAGGTTGTGCGCAGATGTCTTTGGCCGCTTCTTCGCGGCGGGCGCCCCAGGCGCGCGCTGGCCGGTGGCGCCAAGAATGCTACGCCCACCACCAATG
>JBBRVT010000330.1:0-5273 GCA_038246615.1 Burkholderiales bacterium | reverse complement strand
CTTCCAGGCCGATGCCAGGATCACCAGCCACATCGCGTCGGCGTCGTTCAGCGTCGGGTTCCAGTCCATGCCGGCGGCTTTCATCCACCAGGCGAGCACGCCGATGGACGGGTTGAACATGAACAGCCACAACACACCGGCTACCGCCGGCGCGATGGCGTAGGGCACCAGCATCGCGGTGGTGTAGGCGGTGCCGCCCTTGACCACACGGTCGGCCATCACCGCCAGGGCGAGCGCGGGCAGCATGGCCAGCGCCGTGACGGCGAATGAAAAGTAGGCCGTGCGCCAGACGGCCTGCAGGTAGCGCTCGTCGGCAAAGACGAGGCGAAAATTTTCCAGGCCGACGAACTGCACGCTCTGGCCGAACGGATCTTGCTGCAGCACCGACATGTACAGCGCCTGCCCGCCCGGCCAGAAGAAGAAGACGAGGGTGATCGCCACCTGCGGAAACAGCAGCAGGTAGGGCAAGCCGATCTGCGGGAAGACGACCTTGCGTTCCATCGTTCAGTGCGAAGAAAAGAGAAAAGGCGGCCCGGTCGAGGGCCGCCTGCGGGAGGGGCGCTGCAGCCTAGTTGGCGGTGCGCTCGAAGGCGCGCAGCAAGGCGTTGCCGCGTCGCTCGGTGTTGCGCAGCGCATCGGCGGCGGTCTGCTTGCCTTGCAGGGCCTTCTCCACTTCCTCGTGGTAGACGTCGCGGATTTCCGTCCAGCGGCCGAAGCGGTAGCCGTTGGTGTTTTCGCCCTTGGCGGCGGAGATCAGCGACAGGATCGGCACGTCGCGGCCCGGGTTCTTGGCGAAGAAACCTTCGTCCTGCATGGCCTTGAAGGCGCTGTTGGTGGCCGGCAGGAAACCGGTGGTCTTGGCCCACTCGGTCATGACCTTGTCGCTCTTCAGGAAGGTCAGGAACTGCGCCACGCCGCGGTACTCGGCCACTGTGCGGTTGGGCGCACTGAAGACCCACAGCGACGCGCCGCCGATGGTGGTGGCATAGGGCGCACCCTTGGCCTCGGGCCAGTAGGGCAGCTGGGCCACGCCGAACTGGAACTTGGCATCGCGGGTAATCGCGCCCAGGCCGCCCGAGCTTTGCGTGAGCATCGCGCATTCGCCGGAGATGAACTTCGCAGCGGCGTCGTTGCTGCGGCCGCCGTAGTCGAAGCTCTTGTCCTTCTGCATGTCGACCAGCGTCTGCACCTGGCGCACCAGCAGCGGGTTGTTGGCCAGCGTCAGCGCCGCGTCGAGCCCGTTGCGGCCGTTGCCCTGGGTGCCGAAAGCCACGTTGTGGCGCGAGCTGAATTGCTCCAGCATCACCCAGGCCAGCCAGGTGGTGGTGTAGCCGCAGGCAGCGGCGTTGCTGCTGCGCAGCTTCTTCGCGGCGTCGATCAGTTCGGGCCAGGTCTTCGGCGGCTTCTCGGCGTCGAGGCCGGCTTTCTTGAACAGGTCCTTGTTGTAGAACAGCACCGTGGTCGACACGTTGAACGGCATCGACAGCAGGTCGCCGTTGGGCAACCCGTAGTAGCCACGCGCCGGCGGAATGAAGTCGGCCGGGTTGAACTGCAGCCCGGCGCGCTTGAAGACGTCGGACACCGGCACCACCGCACCCTTGGCGCCCATCATGTCGCCGGAGCCGGCGTCGAACATCTGCATGATGTGCGGCGGGTTGCCGGCGCGGAAGGCGGCCACTGCAGCGGCGCGCTGCTCGGGGTACTGGCCCTTGAACGAAACCACCACACGGTAGTCGGTCTGGCTCTTGTTGAAGTCTTCACCGAAGCGGGACAGCAACTCGCCGCCCTGGCCGGTCAGGCCCATCCAGAACTGGATCTCGGTGGCCGCCAGCGCCGGGCTGGCGGCGGCGACGGCCAGGGTGGAGGCGGCCAGTGCGCGCTTGAGCGATGTGATCGTCATAGATTGGTGGTGGAGTGTTGGGTGGCGGAGTGTCACCGCACTTCGTGACAGTCGCGTTTTTGGCATGCCGACCCCCGCCGGCGCAACGGGATTAACCCGCCAGCCGGTGCGGGCCGCCGGCGCACCGGCACCGGCGGCCCGTGCCGCAAGGCGATAATTGATGCTTTGGAGGTGCTTGCCAGGGCGTCATGGATCGTCCACCCTGGGTCCGGCACCCGCGCCCCATGAATGCCCCGATCGACTTGACCCAACTGGCCCAGCAGGCCATGGCTGCGGACCTCTCGTCCAGCCAACCCCGCCTGCGTGAAATCCCCTACAACTACACCTCGTTCTCCGACCGGGAGATCGTCGTCCGGTTGCTGGGCGTGCGTGCCTGGGAGCTGCTGGACCTGCTGCGCAACGAGCGCCGCACCGGCCGCTCGGCGCGCATGCTCTACGAGGTGCTGGGCGACATCTGGGTGGTGCAGCGCAACCCGTACCTGGAAGACGACCTGCTGGACAACCCCAAGCGCCGGCGCTTGCTGATCGACGCGCTGCACCACCGCCTGAACGAGGTGGCCCAGCGCCGCACGCCCGATGCCGATGCGGTGCGCGACGGCCACGTGGGTGAACTGCTGCAGATGGCGCGCGCGGCGGTGCAGCGCTTCTCGGCCCACTTCGACACCGTGACCAGCCTGCGCAGCCGCAGCCGCAAGGTGCTGGGCCGTGTCACCGGCAAGGACAACATCAAGTTCGACGGCCTGTCGCGCGTGTCGCATGTGACCGACGCCACCGACTGGCGGGTGGAGCAGCCGTTCGTGGTGCTGACGCCCGACACCGAGGCCGAGATGGCGGGCCTGGTGGCCGGTTGCGTGGAGCTGGGCCTGACCATTATTCCGCGTGGCGGTGGCACCGGCTACACCGGCGGTGCGGTGCCGCTGACCTGGAAGAGCGCGGTGATCAACACCGAGAAGCTCGAGCAGATGACCGAGGTCGAGTTCATCGACCTGCCGGGCGTTGCTGCCAAGGTGGCCACGGTGTGGACCGCCGCCGGTGTGGTGACGCAGCGCGTGGCCGACGCCGCCGAGCGCGCCGGCCATGTGTTCGCGGTCGACCCCACCAGCGCCGAGGCCAGCTGCATCGGCGGCAACATCGCGATGAACGCCGGTGGCAAGAAGGCGGTGCTGTGGGGCACTGCGCTCGACAACCTGGTCAGCTGGAAGATGGTGACGCCCCAGGCCAAGTGGCTGGAGGTGCTGCGCCTGAACCACAACCTGGGCAAGATCCACGACATTGCGGTGGCCAGCTTCGAGTTGCGCTGGTTCGACGCGTCGGGCCAGGTGCTCGAGAAGACCGAGCGGCTGGACATCCCAGGCGGCGCGTTCCGCAAGGCCGGCCTGGGCAAGGATGTCACCGACAAGTTCCTGGCCGGCCTGCCCGGTATCCAGAAGGAAGGCTGCGACGGCCTGATCACCAGCGCGCGCTGGGTGGTGCACAAGATGCCGCCGCACGTGCGCACCGTGTGCCTCGAATTTTTCGGCAATCCGATCATCTCGGTGCCGTCGATCGTGGAGATCAAGAACTTCCTCTTCGAGGAAGCGAAGAAGCCCGGCGGCGCCATCCTGGCCGGCCTGGAGCATCTGGACGACCGCTACCTGAAGGCGGTGGGCTACACCACCAAGAGCAAGCGCGGCGGGCTGCCCAAGATGGTGCTGGTGGGCGACATCGTCGGTGACGACGAGAACGCCGTGGCGCGTGCCACCAGCGAGGTGGTGCGCATCGCCAACAGCCGGTCGGGCGAGGGCTTCGTGGCCGTCAGTGCCGAGGCGCGCAAGAAGTTCTGGCTCGACCGCAAGCGCACGGCGGCCATCGCCAAACACACCAACGCCTTCAAGGTGAACGAGGACGTGGTGATCCCGCTGGAGCGCATGGGTGAATACACCCTGGGCATCGAGCGCATCAACATCGAGCTGAGCCTGCGCAACAAGCTGGAGTTGCTCGACCGGCTGGAGGCCTTCCTCGCCACCGGCAGCCTGCCGCTGGGCCAGGCCGACGACGCCAGTGAGATCCCCAGCGCCGAGCTGCTGCAAGACCGGGTGCAGCAGGCGCTGGCCGAGTTGCGCGCCGTGCGCGCCCAGTGGCTGCACTGGCTGCACAACCTGGATGTGATACCGGCGCCCGATGGTGGCGAAGGCGGCCGCAGCCACTTCGACCAGTTGCAGGACCACAGCCTGCGCGCCAGCTGGAAGCAGCAGATCCTCAAGCCCTTCGAGCTGCTGTTTGCCGGGGCTGCCCTGGCGCCCGTCCTGGCCGAGTTCAAGCGCATCCATGCCGAGGTGCTGCGCGGCCGGGTGTGGGCGGCGCTGCACATGCATGCCGGTGATGGCAACGTGCACACCAACATCCCCGTCAACAGCGACAACTACGCCATGCTGCAGACGGCGCACGAGGCGGTGGCCCGCATCATGGCGCTGGCCCGCAGCCTGGGCGGGGTGATCTCGGGCGAGCATGGCATCGGCATCACCAAGCTCGAGTTCCTGAGCGACAGCGAGATGGCGGACTTCACCGACTACAAGGCCCGCATCGACCCCGAGGGCCGCTTCAACAAGGGCAAGCTGCTGCGCGGCGACGCACTGAAGCGCCTGGGCGACGACGTGCATGCGGCCGACCTGAGTAATGCCTACACGCCCAGCTTCGGGCTGATGGCGCATGAGTCGCTGATCATGCAGCAGAGCGACATCGGCGCCATCGCCGACAGCATCAAGGACTGCCTGCGCTGCGGCAAGTGCAAGCCGGTGTGCGCCACCCATGTGCCGCGGGCCAACCTGCTGTACAGCCCGCGCGACAAGATCCTGGCGACCAGCCTGCTGATCGAGGCTTTCCTGTACGAGGAGCAGACCCGCCGCGGCGTCAGCCTGAAGCATTGGG
The DNA here is from genome assembly GCA_038246615.1 of Burkholderiales bacterium. GTDB lineage: Bacteria > Pseudomonadota > Gammaproteobacteria > Burkholderiales > Burkholderiaceae_C > Pseudaquabacterium. Next base: position 466 of record JBBRVT010000330.1, on the reverse strand, counting down.
AAGAGTTCGAGGACGTGGCCGACCACTGCACCGTGTGCCACAAGTGCCTGAACCCCTGCCCGGTGAAGATCGACTTCGGTGATGTGACGATGGCCATGCGCAACCTGCTGCGCAAGATGGGCAAGAAGAGCTTCCGCCCCGGCAACGCCGCAGCCATGCTGATGCTCAACGCCACCAACCCGCAGACCATCAAGCTGGTGCGCAGCGCGATGGTCGATGTCGGCTTCAAGGTGCAGCGCTTCGCCCATGACGTGCTGAAGCTGGCTGCCCGCAAGCAGACCGCCGCGCCGCCGGCCACGCTGGGCACGGCGCCGATCAAGCAGCAGGTGATCCACTTCATCAACAAGAAGCTGCCGGGCGGCCTGCCCAAGAAGACGGCACGGGCGCTGCTCGACATCGAAGACCGCGACTACGTGCCGATCATTCGCGACCCGGTGGCCACCAACGCCGAGACCGAAGCCGTGTT
>JBBRVT010000329.1:0-5281 GCA_038246615.1 Burkholderiales bacterium | reverse complement strand
GTCCGTCGTCAACCGTCAACTGTCCGTCGACTGGCAGCGGCGCCACGGCTTCAAGCCCGTGCTGCTGGAAACCTTCGTCGAGACCGAGCGACAGCGCAGCACTTCATGCAAAGCCGCCAACCGGATCGACGTCGGCAAGACTGTCCGCCGCAGGATGGAGTCCCGTGTTCACCCACAGATCGTCCCCGTCAAGAAGAGCGGGTCTATCCACTGAGCCAGAACTTCCGCGCCGTTCTCCGCGCCGTTCTCCGCGCCTGACGCCGCCGCCTGCGAAATCGGCACGCGGGTCCGCCGAATGCATGCAAAAGCCCGGTCTAGCCGGGCTTTTCTTGTCTCGCCGAGTGATTGATTCACAAGGTTTTTCTGGCGGAGCGGGTCGGATTCGAACCGACGGTGCGGCGTAACCGCACACCGGATTTCGAGTCCGGCGCATTCGACCACTCTGCCACCGCTCCGGTGCATGCCCACCCGTGGCCTCTGGGTGAAACTGGTGATTCTAGCCACAAACCCGCTCAGGCCTGGAGCAGCTCCATACCGCGTAGGTAGGGGCGCAGCGCCGCCGGCACACGGATGCTGCCGTCGGCCTGCTGGTGGTTCTCCAGCACCGCCACCAGCGCCCGGCCGACCGCCAGACCCGAGCCGTTGAGGGTGTGCACGAACTCGGTCTTGCCCTGGGCAGTGCGCATGCGCGCCTGCATGCGCCGCGCCTGGAAGGCGCCCATGTGACTGCAGGAGCTGATCTCGCGGTAGGCGGCCTGTGCCGGCAGCCACACCTCCAGGTCGTAGGTGCGCGCAGCGCCAAAGCCCATGTCACCCGTACACAGCAGCATCACCCGGTAGGGCAGTTCCAGCTTCTGCAGCACGGCCTCGGCATGGCCGACCATCTGCTGCAATGCAGCCTCGCCCTGGTCGGGGGCGACGATCTGCACCATCTCCACCTTGTCGAACTGGTGCTGGCGGATCATGCCGCGGGTGTCGCGGCCCGCGCTGCCCGCTTCGCTGCGGAAGCACGGCGTGTGGGCCGTCAGCTTGATCGGCAGTTGCTCGGGCTGCAGGATGGTGTCGGCCACGGTGTTGGTGAGCGTCACCTCCGAGGTCGGGATCAGATACCACTTGTTGCCCGCTGCGTCGCCGTCGCCCGACGTGACGTGGAACAGGTCCTGCTCGAACTTGGGCAGTTGGCCGGTGCCCACCATCGCCCGGGCCTGCACCAGGTAGGGCGTGTAGCACTCGGTGTAGCCGTGCGCCTGGGTCTGCACGTCCAGCATGAACTGCGCCAGCGCGCGGTGCAGCCGCGCCATCGGGCCGCGCAGGAAGCTGAAACGCGCACCGCTGAGCTTGACGGCGGTCTCGAAGTCCAGCCCCAACGGCATGCCCAGGTCGACATGGTCCTTCACCGGAAAGTCGAAGGCCGTGGGCGCGCCCCAGCGCCGCACCTCGACATTGCCGGTTTCGTCGGCACCGCGCGGCACTTCGGCGTCGGGCAGGTTGGGCAGGCCCATCAGCAGACCCTGCAGTTCGGCCTGCAGCGCCTCCAGGCGCTCGGCGCCCTGCTTCATCGCATCGGCGATGCCGGCAACCTCGGCCATCAGCGCGCTGGCGTCGTCGCCCTTGCCCCTGGCCTGGCCGATCTGCCTGGACAGGCTGTTGCGCCGGGCCTGCAGCTCCTCGGTGCGGGTCTGCAGGGTCTTGCGTTCAGCCTCCAGCGCGGTGAAGCGCGCCACGTCGAGAAAAGGCTGTGGGGTCTTGCGCGCCTCGAGTGCGGCCAGCACCGTGGGCAGGTCGCGGCGCAGTTGGTTGATGTCGAGCATGGTCCATCCTGATCGGTGTCTTGCAGTGTGGAAACGGCACCGCGTGGGTGCCGTTCGACGTGGGGTGCGCGCGCGGCCGGCTCAGGATCGTGAACTGGAGAACGCGCTCATCGACTTGTCGCCCAGGCCCTTGGGCAGCGGGAAGTGCACCGTCTCCTCCACCCCCGGAATGCGGCGCACGCTCACCGCGCCAAGCGCCCTGAGCCGGGCGATGACCTGCTGCACCAGGATGTCGGGCGCCGAGGCGCCGGCCGTCAGGCCCACGCGCGGCCGGCCGACGAACCAGTCGGGTTGCAGGTCTTCGGCCAGGTCGACCATGTAGGCCGGCGTGCCCAGGCGCTCGGCCAGCTCGCGCAGGCGGTTGCTGTTGCTGCTGGTGGGGCTGCCCACCACGACCACGATGTCCACCTGCGGGGCCATGATCTTGACCGCGTCCTGCCGGTTCTGGGTGGCATAGCAGATGTCCTGCTTCTTGGGCTCGCGCACATGCGGGAACACCCGCTTCACCTCCGCCAGGATGGCTGCAGCATCGTCCACGCTCAGCGTGGTCTGCGTCACCACCGCCAGCTGGCGGCCGCGCGGTCGCACCGCCTGCACGTCGGCCACGTCCTCGACCAGATAGATGCCATCGCTGAGCTGGCCCATGGTGCCTTCCACCTCGGGGTGGCCCTTGTGGCCGATCATGATGAACTCGAAGCCCTCCTTCGACAGCTTGGCCACCTCCACATGCACCTTGGTGACCAGCGGGCAGGTGGCGTCGAACACCTGGAAGCCGCGCGCGTCGGCCTCGGCGCGCACCTCGCGGCTGACGCCGTGCGCGCTGAACACCAGCGTGGCGCCGGGCGGCACGTCGGCCAGGTCTTCGATGAAGATCGCGCCCTTGGTCTTCAGGTCGTTCACCACATAGGTGTTGTGCACGATCTCGTGGCGCACGTAGATCGGCGCGCCGAAGCGGGTGATGGCCCGCTCGACGATCTCGATGGCGCGGTCGACGCCGGCACAGAAGCCGCGCGGCTCGGCCAGCAGCACTTCATCGACACGATAGTGGTCGGTGACTGGCGTGGTGTTCATCTCACAGTACCCCGATGACCTGCACTTCGAACGTGACCGGCTGCCCGGCCAGCGGATGGTTGAAGTCGAACAGCAGCCAGCCCTCGCCGGCCTCACGCACCACGCCGGCGTACTGGCCGCTGCCGTCGGGCGTGGGGAACTGCACCACGTCGCCGACCTGGTAGACGGCCTGCGGATCGCCCAGCTCGGCCAGCAGGCGGCGGGCCACGCGTTGCAGCATCTGCGGGTTGCGCTCACCGAAAGCTTCACCGGCGGCCAGGCGGAAGGTTTCGCGTGCGCCTTCGGGCAGGCCGAACAGGCGACGTTCCATCGCCGGGGCCAGCTGGCCGGCGCCCAGCGACAGCGTGGCGGGCTTGTCGGCGAAGGTGTTGATCACGTCCGCGCCGTCGGGGCCGGCCAGGCGGTAATGCAGGGTCAGGAACGACCCCTCCTGAATGGTGTTCACGCCAATGGGGGAGCTGATGGGGAGCGCAAGGGGGATGCGGGGGCGCCACGGCGGCGCATAGACTGCGTCTGCATTCTACGGGGCACTGCCCGCCACCACGGCAGCAAGCACCACTGGAACCCGCCACCCGAGCCCACCACCCGAGCCCACCCATGTCGATCAAGGACCTGCCCGCTGCGGCCCGCCCGCGTGAAAAGCTGCTGCAGCACGGCGCGGCCAGCCTGGCCGACGCCGAATTGCTGGCCCTGCTGCTGCGCACCGGCATGCGCGGCCTGGGCGTGTTGCAGCTGGCCGAGGCCGTGCTGGCACGCATGGGTGGCTATGCCGGGCTGCTGCAGGCCCGGGCCGACGACTTGAAGGGCATCAAGGGCCTGGGCCCGGCCAAGCGGGCCGAGCTGTCCGCCGTACTGGAGATGGCCCGGCGCGCCCTGGCCCAGCGACTGGCTGCGGCGCCGGTGTTCGACTCACCGCAGGCGGTCAAGGACTACCTGCAGCTGCACCTGGGCGGCCTGCAGCATGAGGTGTTCGCGGTGCTCTTCCTGGACAACCAGCACCGCCTCATCAGCCTGGACACGCTGTTCACCGGCACCGTCAGCCAGACCAGCGTGTACCCGCGCGAGGTGGTGAAGCGGGCGCTGGCGCGCAATGCGGCGGCAGTGATCCTGGCGCACAACCACCCGTCGGGCGTGGCCGAACCCTCGCGCGCCGACGAGCACCTCACCCAGGCCCTGAAGAGCGCGCTGGCCCTGGTGGACGTGCGGGTGCTCGACCATCTGGTGGTGGGCTGCGGCGTGGTCGTCAGCTTTTCCGAGCGGGGCCTGCTGTGAGCGGCAGCCGGCTGAAGAGCCTGGCCGACCTGGGCGCCATGCGCGAGCAACTGCAGGACCAGGCGCGCGAGGCCGCCCAGCGCCAGGCCCGTGCACTGGCAGCCCAGCTGGAGCAACAGCGCCGCCAGCAGGCCCAGCATGGCGTCTTCGCCCGCGCCGTGGGCCTGGTGTACCCGCTGCGTGACCGCGGCCTGGCTGAACTCGACCTGCCGCGCCCGGCGCCGCACCCGCGCATGCGTGAGGCCGACGAGGCTGCGGCGCTGGCCGAATCGCTGTCCGACGAGGTCAACATCGAATCCCTGCTGCTGACCGACGACGGCCTGAGCTTCCGCCGGCCCGGCATCGGGCACGACGTGGTGACCAAGCTGCGGCGCGGCCACTGGGCGCTGCAGGGCCAGATCGACCTGCACGGCTACAACCGGGACGAAGCGCGGGTGCTGCTGTCCGACAGCATCCGTGAATGCCACCGCCGCGGCATGCGCTGCCTGCGGGTGGTGCATGGCAAGGGCCTGGGCTCGCCCGGGCGCCAGCCGGTGCTCAAGGCCAAGGTGCAGCGCTGGCTGGCGCAGAGCAGCGAGGTGATCGCCTTCGCCCAGGCCAGCGGGCCGCAGGGCGGCGCCGGCGCGCTGGTGGTGCTGCTGGCCGGGCTGTCGCGCTGACACGTCCGCAGCAGCAGGGCCGGCAGGCGTAGCTTCAGATTGCGCTCAGGCCAGCCGTTTCCAATCCAGCGGCTTCCAGCCCGGACCCGGCATGAACCTGCTGCTGCTCGAAGACAACCACGACTCGGGCCGCGCCGTGGCCGACCACCTGGCTGCTGCGGGCCACATGGTGCAGTGGTGCCGCCACATCAGCGATGCCTGGGACGCGCCGGCACCCGACCTGGCACTGATCGACCTGCACCTGCCCGACGGCGACGGCCTGGGCCTGCTGCGCAGGTGGCGCACTGCCGGGCAGTGGTGGCCGGTGATCGTGCTCACCGCGCGCTGCCAGGTCAGCGACCGCATCCGCTGCCTGAACGCCGGCGCCGACGACTACCTCGTCAAGCCCGTCGACCTGGACGAACTGCTGGCCCGGGTGCTGGCGGTGGCGCGGCGCGCGGCACCGCTGGCCGCCGCTGCGCCTGCCGG
>JBBRVT010000328.1:0-5283 GCA_038246615.1 Burkholderiales bacterium | reverse complement strand
GTCGAGCGACATGCACCACTCCGTCACCTCGATCAGGTTGTCGGAGTACACATTGCGCAGCCGCGACAGGCTCAATGCCAGGCGGTCCTTCTCCAGCCGCTGCGGCGCGTCATTGGGCGGATAGCCCTGCATGCAGGCGTAGATGCAGGCGCCGATGGCGTAGATGTCGGTCCAGGGGCCCAGGGTGCCGTCGCGCCGGTACATCTCGGGCGCGGCAAAGCCGGGCGTGTACATCGGCCGGATGAAGTTGCCTTCCTTGCTCAGCACTTCGCGCGCGGCGCCGAAGTCGAGCAACACCGCCTTGTTGTCGTTGGTGATGAAGATGTTGGCAGGCTTGATGTCCAGGTGCAGCATCTTGTGCTGGTGCACGATGCGCAGGCCGCGCAGGATCTCGTCGAACAGGCTGCGGATGGTGCTCTCGCGGAACACCTTGTCGCGTTTGAGATCACGTGCGGTGACGATGAAGTCCTGCAGGGTGTCGCCCTGCAGGTAGTTCATCACCATGTAAACCGTCTCGTTCTCGCGGAAGAAGTTGAGCACGCTCACCACGCTGGCGTGGCTGATCTGCGCAAGGCTGCGCCCTTCTTCGAAAAAACTCTTCAGGCCCAGCCGGTACAGCGGCTGCTTCTCGGGCTTGACCCGGGGTGTCAGTTCGCCAGGCGAGCGCTCGGCCAGCGACGCTGGCAAGTACTCCTTGATGGCCACGTTGTGGCGGTCGGCGTCTTCCGCCAGGTAAACCACGCCGAACCCGCCCGCCGCCAGCTTCTTGACGATCGAGTAGCCACCGACCACCGTGCCCGCAGGCAAAGGAGCGGGCTTGGGCTTTGACATAATCCGGGTTTTACCTTGTCTGGTGCGACCATGTCAGTTTACAGCATGACCGGTTTTGCCCATGCCACGCAGGGCGCGGGCGGCAGCGCCGACGTCACGGTGGAAGCGCGCTCGGTCAACAGCCGCTTTCTCGACCCGGCATTTCGCCTTCCCGATGAACTGCGCGGCCTGGAGCCCGCGCTGCGCGAGCTGGTCGGCGCGGCCTTCAAGCGCGGCAAGATCGAACTGCGCGTGGCCGCGCCGCAAGAGGCAGACGGCGCCTGGCCGCAGCCGCAGCCCGGGCAGCTGAGCCGGCTGGCATGCCTGGAATCCACCGTCACCAGCTGGTTGCCCAATGCCAGGCCGCTGAGCGTGCACGAGACCCTGGGCTGGTGTCGCCAGGGCGGCGTGCCCGAGCGGCTGGACGAGGCCGCGCTGGCCGCAGCGCGGGCGGCGATCGAAGGCTTGCGCGCGGCGCGCGAGCGCGAGGGCGCGCGCCTCGTGACCATCCTCGGCGAGCGCATCGCCCGGCTGCGCGAACTGGCCGCCCAGGCCGCGCCGCTGGTGCCGGCAGTGGTGCAGCGCCAGCAGCAGCGCTTTCTGGAGCGCTGGAACGAGGCGTTGCAGAACGCCGGCGCCGTTGGCAGCGTCAGCGCCGAGGCGCTGCGCGACCGCGCGCTGAACGAGGCTGCCGCCTATGCGCTGCGCATCGACGTGGCCGAGGAACTGGCCCGCCTGGGCGCACACCTGGACGAGATCAGCCGGCTGCTTGCGGCCGGCGGCGAGCTCGGCAAGCGGCTGGACTTCCTGATCCAGGAATTGCACCGCGAGGCCAACACGCTGGGCAGCAAGTCGTCTGCACTGGAACTGACCAACGTCTCGGTGGAGATGAAGGTGGCGATCGAACAAATGCGCGAGCAGGTGCAGAACATCGAGTAGGTTTTCAAAGGGGTCCGAGGCGATCCCCGAAGACGCACTAACTTGTTGTCTTGTAGGGATATAGCGTCCCAAGTCGTCCCAAGTCGTCCCAAGTCGTCCCAGGGCGGTGCAGCGAAGCGCCCGAAACCTGTAGGGTTGACTGTGGGGTTTTCGGGGTTTGCGCCGATTTTCGCGCGCTCGTCCGAGAAAAATCCCCACAGCTTCACAGGAGCCGACGGGGCACGGGCACGCAGCAACGACCGATCACCGACCGCAAATTGAACGACCGAATGAGCAGCCAGGCTTCCGAAAGGTTGTCGCGCAGTCCTGACCCGTTCTGACCAACCGGGCGCGAAAGCGGCAGAGCCACCGGGCGGCGGTCTCCAGCCAGGGGCTTTGAGCGCAACGCCAGGAACCAACCTGTTCGTGAAAACAAGAAAGCCCGGAACCTTTCGGCACCGGGCTTTGGACAATCAATTGGTCGGGACGGCGGGATTCGAACTCGCGACCCCTTGCACCCCATGCAAGTGCGCTACCAGGCTGCGCTACGCCCCGACTGAGCCTTGAAGTATAGCCCGAATCGCGTGGCGGTCAGGCCAGCAGCAGCTCGCGGATCGACAGCAGCTCGGCGCGCAACTGGGCAGGCGCCAGCTGCGGCACCACGCGAGCCGGCAATCTGTCGGGTGCCAATTCAGCGTCGGTCGCAGCGTCGGCGGCAGCGGCGTCATCGGCCGATGGAGCGGCGGCGTCGGGCGGTTCGTCGTCGTCGATACCAGCCGAAAAGCGCCCGCCACCGCTCAGCAGGTCGCCCAGCTGGTTGCGTGCCCCGCTGATCGTGAAGCCCTGGTCATACAGCAGGTCGCGGATGCGGCGGATCAGCAGCACCTCGTGGTGCTGGTAATAGCGGCGGTTGCCGCGCCGCTTCATCGGCTTGAGCTGGGTGAATTCCTGTTCCCAGTAGCGCAGCACGTAGGGCTTGACGCCACACAGGTCGCTCACCTCACCGATCGTGAAGTAACGCTTGGCCGGAATGGCAGGCAGCAGTTTCTCCATGAAAATCAATGAGGTGGGGATGGAAACTCAGACTCTACTCGAAGTCTTCTTCCAGCGGTGTGTCGCCTTGCACCACCGCCTTGAGCTTGTGGCTGGCGTGGAAGGTCACCACATTGCGCGCCTTGATCGGGATGGACTCGCCGGTGCGCGGGTTGCGCCCGGGGCGCGGCGCCTTGCGGCGGATGTTGAAGTTGCCGAAGCCCGACAGCTTGACGTCCTCGCCGCTCACCAGGTTGGTGTGCACCAACTCGAAGAAGGCCTCGACCATGTCTTTCGACTCACGCTTGTTCAGGCCCAACCGCTCGAACAGCAGTTCCGACAGCTCGGCCTTGGTCAGCGTGGGCGTCTCCAGCGACGGCAGGATCACGCGGCCGACAGGGGTGTCTTCGGTGCTCATGGGTGCCTTTGGCTCGGGAGATTGATAAGTCAGCCGCGCAGGCGGGCGCCCTGGGCGGCGGCTGCGCGGGCGACAGCAGTGGCCACGGCAGCGTCGATGCGCTCTTCGGTCAGCGTGGCCTCGGCGTCGAGCAGTTCCAGGCGCACCGCCAGGCTGCGCTCGCCGGCGGCCATGTCGGCGGTGGGCTGGGCCGGCTTGTAGACGTCGAACAGTGTGGCCGCGTGCACCAGGCCAGACGGGTCATCGCGCAGCGCGCCGATCAGGCCGTCGTGCGTGGCCGACTCGGGCACCACCAGCGCCAGGTCGCGCAGCGCCGCCTGGTGGCGTGCGATGGACATGAAGGCCGGCAGCGGCCGCGCCTGCACTGTCGCCAGGTCCAGTTCGAACAGCAGCGGCGCCTGCGGCAGCTCATAGCTCTGGCGCCAACGCGGGTGCAGTTCACCCAGCACGCCGATGGCCACGCCGTCGAGCAGCACCCGGGCACTGCGGCCGGGGTGGAAGGCCGGGTGATCCGCCGCCTCGAACACCGGCTGGCGCGGCGCCAACAGGGCCTGCACGTCGCCCTTCAGGTCGAAGAAGTCGACCGGCCGATCGGTGCTGCCCCACTGGGTGCTGTCCGCCGGGCCGTAGGCCAGGCCGGCCAGGCGCATCGGCTGGCAGATGCCGGCCACCGACAGGTCACCGTTGGCCACCGTGGCATCGCGCCAGGCCACCCGCCCCAGCTCGAACACACGCACCCGCAGCGCCTTGCGCGCCAGGTTATGGCGCAGCACCTGCACCAAGCTGCCGATCAGGCTGCTGCGCATCACCGACAGCGGCGCGGCAATCGGGTTCAGCACCCGGATCGGGTCGACATTGCCGTGCAGTTCGTGCTCCCAGCGGGCCTCGACGAAGCTGAAGTTGATGGTCTCCTGGTAGTCGAGCGCGGCCACCGCGCGGCGCACCGCGAAGCTGCTGCGGCTGGTCTCGGGCCGCAGCCGCGGGGTGACAGGCGCCAACGGTGCGCTGGTGGGCAGCTGCTGGTAGCCGATGACGCGGGCCAATTCCTCGATCAGGTCTTCCTCGATCACCAGGTCGAAGCGCCAGCTTGGCGGCGTGACGGTCAGCGTGCCCTCGGCTTCGCTGAAGGCCAGGCCCAGGCGCCGGAACACTGCGGCGCACTGCGCCTGGGTGAGCGGCATGCCGATCACCTTGGTCGCGCGCGCCACCCGCAGTGTGACGGGCGCGTGCCGCGGCATGGCCGGCTGCTGGTCGTCGACCGGGCCGCAGGCCGTGTCGGGTGTGCCGCAGATATCGATGATCAGGCGCGTGATGTGCTCGACCTGCGCCACGGTCTGGGCCGGGTCGACGCCGCGCTCGAAGCGATGGCCGGCATCGGTGCTGAAGTTGTAGCGCCGGCTGCGGCCGGCCACCGCCTCGGGCCACCAGAAGGCGGCCTCGACATAGACATGGCGGGTGTCGTCCGACACCGCAGTGGCGTCGCCGCCCATGATGCCGGCCAGTGATTCCACCGCCTGCGCGTCGGCGATCACGCCCACCTGGGCGTCGAGTTCCACGGTGTTGCCATTCAGCAGCTTCAGCGTCTCGCCCGGGCGGCCCCAACGCACCTGCAGGCCGCCGTGGATCTTGTCCAGGTCGAAGATGTGCGTCGGCTGGCCCAGCTCGAACATCACATAGTTGGAGATGTCGACCAGCGCAGTGACCGGGCGCTGGCCGCAACGCGCCAGGCGGTCGACCATCCACGTCGGCGTCTTGGCCCGGGTGTCGACGTTGCGGATGACGCGGCCCGAGAAGCGGCCGCAGAGATCGGGCGCCAGCACGTCCACCGCCAGGGTGTCGGGCAACTGCGCCACCACCGGCGGGAAGGCCGGCGCCAACAGCGGCGCGCCGGTGAGCGCCGCCACCTCGCGGGCGATGCCGTAGATGCTGAGCGCGCGGCCCAGGTTGGGCGTGAGCTTCAGCGTGAACAACGTGTCGTCGAGCTGCAGCAGGCTGCGCACATCGGCGCCCACCGGTGCGGTGGCATCCAGCTCGAGCAGGCCGCCGTGGTCGTCGCTGAGCTTCAGCTCTCGCGCCGAGCACAGCATGCCCTGGCTCTCCACGCC
>JBBRVT010000327.1:0-5304 GCA_038246615.1 Burkholderiales bacterium | reverse complement strand
GGCTGGGAGCAGTGCCACCGGCTCGACCTGGCCGAGGCCGCCGCGCGCCGCGCGCTGGCGATGCAGCCGGCCGAGCCCTGGGCCCAGCATGCGCTGGCGCATGTGATGCTGACCGACGGCCGCCTGGCCGAAGGCGCCTGCCTGCTGCACCAGTTCAGCGCGCCCTGGCAGGGCCTCACCAGCTTCATGCGTTGCCACCTGTGGTGGCACCTGGCGCTGTTCCATATCGAGCTGGGTGACGACGGCGCCGCGCTGTCGCTGTACGACCGGCAGGTCTGGGGCGTGGACACCAGCTACTCCCAAGACCAGGTCGGCGCGGTGTCCCTGCTGGCCCGGCTGGAGCTGGCCGGCGTGGCGGTGGGCGACCGCTGGCAGGCGCTGGCCAGCCACCTGGCAGGCCGGGTGCATGACCAGGTGCAGCCCTTCCTCGACCTGCAATACCTGTACGGCCTGGCCCGCGCCGGCCGGCCCGAGGCGGACGCGATGCTGGCCGCCATCGAGGCCCATGCACCGGTGGCGCCGCTGGCGCAGCGTGCCGCCTGGCAGCTGGTGGCGGTGCCGGCCGCGCGCGGCCTGCTGGCGCATGCGCGCGGCCAGTGGGCCCGCGCCGCAGACAGCCTGACCGAGGCATTGCCGAGGCTGGCGCTGATTGGCGGCAGCCATGCGCAGCGCGACCTGTTCGAGCAGCTGCACATCGACGCGCTGACCCGGGCGGGCCAGTTGGCAGCGGTGCAGAACCTGCTGCAGCCGCGTGCCAATGCCCAGCCGCAGAGCCAGCGGCTGAAGCGGCGGCTGCATGCCGTGTACGCGGCATTGGGCTTGCCTGGCCTGGCCCACTGATGGCGCGGTCGCCGCCGCCCGGGTTCAAGCTTCGTCGGGCACGCTCACCTGCGCGGTGCTGGGCTGCTCGGGCAGGCCGGCCAGATGATCGGCATCGGCCCATTGCAGGATCTGCAGCTGGCCACCTGCCCAGCGCAGGCGGTTGATGCCGGTGTTGGGGATGTCGCACTCGCGCGGGCCGTGCAGCGGCAGCCCCTGGGCCTGGCGCCACAGCATGTCGAGCACGCCGCCGTGGGTGATGACCGCCACCCGCTGGCCGGCATGCGCGGCGACCAGCGCCTGCAGCGCGCGCATCACACGGGCGTGGAAGGCGGCGTTGCTCTCGCCGCCTTGGGGCAGGGCGTAGTCGGCCTCGTGGCGCACCCACCGATTCCACAGTGCGCCATGCTGGCTGCGGATGGTGGGCACGTCCAGGCCCTCGAGCACGCCGAAACCCTGTTCGCGCCACAGCGCGTCGACCACCGGCGCCAGGCTGCGGGCTTGCAGCAAGGGCTCGGCGGTGCGGCGGGCGCGCTGCAGGTCGCTGCACACCAGCACGTCGATGCGCTCGTCAGCCAGGCGCCGGGCCAGGCGATCGGCCTGCGCCAGGCCGGCGTCGTTCAGAGGCACGTCGATCTGGCCCTGAAAGCGGTGCTGGCGGTTCCAATCCGTTTCGCCGTGGCGAATGACGATGAATTCGGTCATGGAGGCATTGTCCTGCCGGGCTGGCGGCAACAAGATGTCATCAGCAGGGCGAAGGCATGCCACCTCAGGCGGGCGCCCGCCACGGCCGGGGCCGGGCGGGCTGCCACGCCATCACTTCGGCATGATGACGCTGTCGATCACGTGGATCACGCCATTGCTGGCCATGATGTCGGTCTTGGTGACCTTGGCCTTGTCAACCATCACGCCACCGGCGGTGGTGACGGTGATCTCGCTGCCCTGCACTGTCTTCACCTTGCCGGCCTTCACGTCCTTGGCCATCACCTTGCCCGGCACCACGTGGTAGGTGAGCACGGCGGTCAGCTTGGCCTTGTCGGCCAGCAGCGCGTCCAGGTCGGCCTTGGGCACCTTCGCAAAGGCCTCGTCGGTGGGCGCGAACACGGTGAACGGGCCCTTGCCCTTGAGCGTGTCGATCAGGCCGGCTGCGGTCAGCGCGGTGGCCAGGGTCTTGAAATTGCCGGCCGCGACGGCGGTGTCGACGATGTCCTTGGCCTGCGCGGCCAGGGCTGCCAGCGAGAGGGCGGATGCGATCAGAAGCTTTTTCATGGGAGGTTCTCCGGAGAGTAGGTGCCTGTTGCCAGGCGGTTGGCTGAACTGCTAAGACGTATTGAAGACTGATTGGTTCAATTTATTTACCGACGCGTTCAATCACGGACTGATCGGTAAGTTTTGCCGCTGCAATTCGGCGTCATCGAAGGCGCTTCCTGGCATGCGCATGGGGCTGGTGTGACGGCCACCGGGCCGCTGGGACGGCCTCGCCCAAGGCGTCGCCAAGGGTGCAAGGATCGCGGCATGTGGACCTCCCCACGGTGGATGCTGCGATGCAGCGTGGCCCGTGCGGAGATGTCTGCCCTGCTTCAATCTGCGCATGCGCCGGCCGGCGCGCGCATCAGGCGGCCGACAGCGCCATGGCCAGGTCGGCCAGCAGGTCGTCGATGTGCTCGATGCCCACGCACAGCCGCACCGTGTCCTCGCCGACGCCGCTCTTTTCCAGTTCTTCTGGCGAGAGCTGCCGGTGGGTGGTGCTGGCCGGGTGGGTGGCCAGGCTCTTGGCGTCGCCGATGTTCACCAGCCGGGTGAAGAGTTGCAGCGCGTCGAGAAAACGCTCGCCGCCGGCGCGGCCGCTCTTCACGCCGAAGGTGAGCAAGCCCGACGCATGGCCGGCCAGCTGCGACTGCACCAGCGCATGGTCGGGGTGGTCGGGCAGGCCGGCGTAATTCACCCAGCCCACCTTGGCGTGGCCCTGCAGAAACTGCGCCACCGCCAGGGTGTTGGCGCAGATGCGGTCCATGCGCAGCGCCAGGGTCTCGACGCCCTGCAGGATCAAAAAGGCATTGAACGGCGACAGCGCCGCGCCCATGTTGCGCAGCGGCACCACCCGGGCGCGGCCGATGTAGGCCGCCGGCCCCAGCGCCTGGGTGTAGACCACGCCGTGGTAGCTGACATCGGGCTCGTTCAGCCGCTTGAAGCGCTGCGGGTACTGCGCCCACGGGAACTTGCCTGAATCGACGATGGCCCCGCCGATGGTGGTGCCATGGCCGCCCAGGTACTTGGTCAGGCTGTGCACCACGATGTCGGCGCCGTGCTCGAACGGCCGGCACAGGTAGGGACTGGGCACGGTGTTGTCGACGATCAGCGGCACGCCGTGGCGGTGGGCTATGGCCGCAATCGCCGCGATGTCGGTGATGTTGCCCTGCGGGTTGCCCAGGCTCTCGACGTACACCGCCTTGGTCCCGGCGTCGATCAGCGCCTCGAAGCTGGCCGGGTCGCGGTAGTCGGCAAACTTGGTGGTGATGCCGTATTGCGGCAGGGTGTGGGCCAACAGGTTGTAGGTGCCGCCGTACAGCGCGCTGCTGCTGACGATGTTGTCGCCCGCCTCGGCGATGGTGAGGATGGCGTAGGTGACCGCCGCCTGGCCCGACGCCAGCGCCAGCGCCGCGATGCCGCCTTCCAGCGCCGCCAGCCGCTCTTCGAGCACCGCATTGGTGGGGTTCATGATGCGGCTGTAGATGTTGCCGGGCACCTTCAGGTCGAACAGGTCGGCGCCATGCTGCGCACTGTCGAAGCTGAAGGCGGCGGTCTGGTAGATCGGCACGGCCACCGCATGGGTGGTGGGCTCGGGCACATAGCCCGAATGGACCGACTTGGTCTCGAAGCGCCATTGGCTGGTGTCGCGGGTCATGCATGTCTCCTGGTGGATGTGGGGCCTGAGGGCAGCGGAGTTTAGAAGCCAGCCCACCGCTGCGGCATATGCGCAAACCGCATGACGATCGGTGACGAATGTCGCGCCTGGCCTGCCAGCGTGGCACAGAACCGCCGGCGGCCGCAGGAACGCGGGGTGCCGCCGCCAGCCGGCAAGGGCTACATTGCGGCCCTTGCACAGCCACATCTCCATGTCCGCGCCCAGCCACCGCCGTCTGCACGCCGCCCTGCGGCGCCTGGGCTGCGGCATGGCCGCGCTGGCCTTGTGCAGCGGCCTGGCCCAGGCCCAGCTGGCCGACGCCCAACTGGCCGACGGCCTGAACGCCCTGCCCGCGCCGCTGGTGGCGCCCAGGCCGCCGTTGAACACGGTGGTGCCGTCGCAAGTGCTGCGCTGGCGCCAGGAGGCGCAGGCGCTGGAGCATGGCGAGAACGGCATGCCGCGCGACCCGGCCCGCGCAGCCACGCTGTACTGCCAGGCCGCCCAGCACGGTGACGCCGAAGCGCAGTTCAGCCTGGCCTGGATGCTGACCAACGCCCGCGGCATCGAGCGCGACGACGCGCAGGCCGCGCACCTGTTCCTGGCCGCCGCCGAGCAGGGCATGCCGCAGGCCCAGCGCATGATGCAGTCGCTGGGCACGCCACGCGGCGAGCCGCCGCCCTGCCTGCAGCCGATGGCGGTACAACTGCCCACGCCGCCGGTGCCGCCGGTACAGCTGGCGGCCAGGCAGCCGCGCCGGCAGGCGGAGCCACCGGCCGAGACATGGCCGGCCAATGCACCGTTGCCGATCGTCAACTTCGTCAAGCTGGTGGCGCCCGACTTCCAGCTCAGCCCGCAGCTGGTGCTGGCGATCATCAACACCGAGAGCAACTTCAACCCGAACGCGGTGTCGCCCAAGAACGCGCAGGGGCTGATGCAGCTGATCCCCGACACCGCCGCGCGCTTCAAGGTGCGCAACATCCTCGACCCGGCGCAGAACATGCGCGGCGGCATGGCCTACCTGCGCTGGCTGATGGCCTACTTCCAGGGCAATGTGGTGCTGGTGGCGGCGGCCTACAACGCCGGCGAAGGTGCGGTCAACCGCTACCGCGGCGTGCCGCCCTATGCCGAGACGCTGAACTACGTGCGCCGCGTGCTGGGCCAGATCAACAGCGTGGTGCACCCGTTCGACGCCAGCGTCACCGACCCGTCGCCCGCGCTGCCGCTGATGCGGGTGGCCGCAGCCGCACCGTTGGTGCGGCGGTGACTTGCGGCGGTGACTTGCGGCAGTGACGTGCGGCAGTGACGTGCGGCGGGCACCCGCACCGGCACCGGCGAAGGGTCCAGAGCCGCAACCGTGCGGTAGAGTGAGTTCGCAACGCAATTCGTTGCACAGAGTCGATCGCCGGGCAGTCCGTGGGCATGTTGTTCAGTTTCACTTCAGTTCACGATCCGGTTCGCCGCAGCCTGGCGCTGGGCGTCGGTGCCGCCGGGCTGTTGCTGGCGGCTGGCTGCGGGCCGAGCAAGCCGGTGCGCATCGGCTTTCTCGGCGGGCTGACCGGTCGCGTGTCCGACCTGGGCAT
>JBBRVT010000326.1:0-5309 GCA_038246615.1 Burkholderiales bacterium | reverse complement strand
GGGCTATGGCTGCGCTTTGCGCCTAGATCGGGCGCCCTTTGACGCGCTGTTCGGGCACGCCCGAAAAACTCATGAGAAACAAAACCTTCCACATTGCGAAATGCACCGAGATCGGGTGTTTCTCCGCGAACAACGGGCGCCGCCAGGGGCCTGGGATGCTCTCAGGCTCTGAGCCGGGTCAGGCGGCGCAAGCAGTTCATGCGGCCAGCGGCCAGGCCTGTGCTGCGGGCTGGGCGGCCGGTGCGGCCAGCAACTGCAGATCGGGGTGCCAGGTCTCGACCATGAAGCTGTAGAGCGCATGCCGCGCGCTGTGCCAGCGGCGTTCGGCGCCCACCACGTCGAAGGCCAGCACCTGGTGCGGCAGGTTGCCGGCATGGGCCAGCGGCACCGCGCCGGCCTGCGCCAGCGCGTCGGCAAAGCCCAGGCTGCGGTAGATGCGCACCAGCGCCGGGCTGCGTGCGCCGACCACCAGCAGCCGGACCTGGCTGGCAACGGCCGCCAGGTAGCAGGCCTTCACCAGCATCGGCCGCACCAGGCGGCAGGCGCCCGGCGCAATCGCCAGCCGGGTGATCTCGGCCCGCGGCAGCGCTGCCAGCGCCGGTGGCAGCGCCAGGCTGGCTTCGATCGGCAACGGCTGCGGGTGGTTGCGCTGGATGCGGGCGCTGCCGATGGCGCGGCCGCTGGTCTTGTCGCGGCACAGCAGCACGGTGGTGCCGGCGGCGGTGTCGGCCACATCCGGGTGCGCCATGGCCTCGGCCAGGCCGGGCAGGTGGTGGCCGTAGGCCTGGGCACGCAGGGCGGCCACGTCGGCCAGGTCATGGTCGGTGTCGGCGATGCGCAGGCTGAAGTCCAGGTGGGCGGTGGTCATGGTGGGCGGTCCGGAGCAGGGATGCCACAGCGTGCCGCCTCATCCAGTCTGGTGGTCCTCGTAACAAGCCGTGTTTTACCGGCCGATCCGGCCGGCGCCGGGCGGGCGGCTGGCGCAGTGCGGCCCGCTACCATCGGCATCTCCTCGTCTGCCACAACCACTGCATGCCCGCTGCCAAGGCCACCACCCGATCCATTGCCCGATCACCAGCCCGGCCCGGCCCCGCGCGCGGCCGGGCCTCCGCACCGTCGATGGGGCTCTGGCTGGGCCTGGCGCTGCTGGTCATCGTGGCCGACCAGATCACCAAGACCCTGGTGACGGGGCGCTTCGACCTGGGCGACAGCGTCACCGTCACCGGCTACTTCAACCTGGTGCGGGCGCACAACGCCGGCGCGGCCTTCTCGTTCCTGGCCGACGCCTCGGGCTGGCAGCGCTGGTTCTTCATCGGCCTGGGCGCGGTGGCCTCGGTCTTCATCGTCTGGATGCTGCGCCGCCACCCGGGTGAGCGGCTGTTCTGCCTGGCCATCAGCCTGATCCTGGGCGGCGCGCTGGGCAATGTGATCGACCGGCTGCTGCATGGCCATGTGATCGACTTCCTGCAGTTCCACTGGCCGTTCCTCGCGCCGCTGTTTCCCGGCGGCTACTTTCCCAGCTTCAATGTCGCCGATGCCGCCATCACCGCTGGCGCGGTGGGTCTGATCCTGGACGAACTGCTGCGGCTGCGGCGCTCGCGCTGAGCGGGTACCCGCCCGCGCGTCGCGGGAGTGTCCGCATGGCGCCACGGCGCTGCCAGCGCTAGGCTTGGCCGCCATGCAGCCGTCGACGCCCGAGCCCGCCACCCTGCCCGAGCCGCTGCCGCCGGCCGGCACTGCGGCTGCCAGTGCCAGTGCCACTGCCAGTGCCAGTGCCAGTGCCAGTGCCAGTGCCAGTGCCAGTGCCAGTGCCAGTGCCAGTGCCGAGACCGAAACCAGCGCCTTTCAAGTGCCGCTGCGGCCGCTCGGCTTTGCCGACCCGCTGCGCTGGCTGGCCGCCGGCTGGCGCGACTTCCGGCGCTGCCCGGGCATCGGCCTGTTCTACGGCGCCTGCTTCATGGCCATGGGCTGGCTGCTGATGGTGGTGTTCCAGCAGGCGCCGGCCTATGTGCTGGCGCTGTCGGCGGGCTTCCTGCTCACCGGGCCGTTCTTCTGCCTGGGGCTGTACCAGGCCAGCCGCCAACTGGAGCGTGGCGAGGCGCCCGGCCTGGGCGATTCCCTGCTGGCCTGGGGCCAGCGCACCGGCACGCTGGCGATCTTCGGCTTCGTGCTGCTGGTGCTGGAGATGCTGTGGGGCCGCGCGTCGTTGATCGTGTTTGCGGTCAGCTTCGACGGCATGCCCGACTTCAAGGGCTCGCTGCTGGCCCTGCTCGACCCGCAGAACCTGCCCTTCATCGTGGCCTGGGTGCTGGTGGGCGGCTTCTTCGCCGGGCTGATCTTCGCCGTCAGCGTGGTGTCGATCCCGATGATCCTCGACCGCCCGGTCGACGCCATCACCGCCGGCCTGACCAGCCTGCGCCTGGTGCTCGGCCAGCCTGCGGTGATGCTGTGGTGGGGCGCGCTGATCACCGCCATCGTGGTGCTGGCGATGCTGCCCTGGTTCGCCGGCCTGCTGGTGGCCGGCCCGGTGGTGGGGCATGCCTCCTGGCATGCCTACCGAGCTGCGGTGGGCGAGTCGCCGGCGCAGCCATGAGCACCACCGCCTTGTTGTCCTGGGACGAGTTGCGCCACTTTGATCGGCTGCAGGTGCCGATCTGGGTGTTCGACACCGACCGCATGCGCCTGCCCTGGGCCAATGCGGCCGGCCTGGCGTGCGGCCGACCTGCCGCAGTTGCAGTCGCGTGATTTCGGTGACGCCTCCATCGCCGTGCGCGCCCGGCTGCAGGCCGGCATGCAGACGCACGCCGCCGGCCGCGTGCTGCGCGAGACCTGGACGCTCTAACCCGCCGTCCAGCTGCTGGGCACAGCGCTGGTGTCGCACGGCTTGCGCCTGGACGACGGCTGCCAGGCGATCCTGTTCTGCTCCGAGCCGCTGGCTGCCAGCCACGACGCCGACATGCTGCGTGGCATCGGGTCGCTGCAGCACACCCCGGTGCGGGTGCTGCTCTGCCGGCTCGACACCACCGATGCGGTGCTGCGCAACCCGGCAGCGGTGCAGGCCTTCGGCCCGGTCGCCCGTGCCGGCATGCGCTGGATGCCCGCGCCGCGCGTGGTCCGGTCAACGGCGATGCGATGCTGTTGGTCGACGCCCGCGACGCCCGCGACGCCCGCGACGCCCGCGACATCAGCGACCTGAAGGCGGCCACCACGCCCTGGAACTGGCCCGCGATGCGGACGAGGCGGCCGACCGGGCCAAGACCCGCTTCCTGGCCAACATCGGCCATGAGATCCGCACTCCGATGAACGGCGTGCCGGGCCTCACCGAGATCGTGCTCGCCAGCCCGCTGGAACCGCGCCAGCGCCACCATCTGCTGCTGGTGCCGCAATCGGCCGACGAGCCCGTCCTGCGGCCAGAGCCGATGGCGCTGGGCACGGCCCGGCAGCAGACCCTGGCACCGCTGCAGGTGCAGGCCGGGCAGCGTGGCCTGTTGCGGGACTGGGCTGCCCAACCCCGTCCTGCCCGACACGGTGCTGGTCGACGCGCTGCGCTGCTGCTGGAATGCCGCGTCATCGACACCAGCATCGGCATGTCGCCAGCGCAGCTGGCCCGGGTGTTCGAGCCCTTCGTGCAGGCCGACGACAGCACCACCCGCCGCTATGGCGGCACCGGCCTGGGCTTGTCGATCGCCGGCCACCAGGTGCGGCTGATAGGTATGCGGCAGGATGCCACCAGCCAACCCGGGCAGGGCAGCTGCTTCCGCCCTGCCGTGCCGGTGCAGCGCCTGCCGGCACCGGCTGGCGCGTTGCAGGCACACTGACAGCCCCGCCACCGCCTGCCCCGCCACCGTGCCCTTGACTCCGAACTGGCGTATCGCGCGCCGATCCCTGTTGGCCGGGCTGGCCGTGCTGCCCTGGCTGGCCCTGCCGCCGGCCCGGGCCGGCCTGCCCGAGGTGGTGGCCAGCGCCCGGCTGGCGGTGGTGGCCGTGGGTGTCTACGACCCGCTGGGCAGCCCGCGCTTCAACTTCCGCGGCACCGGCTTCGTGGTGGGTGACGGCCAGCTGCTGGCCACCAGTGCGCATGTGCTGCCGGACGACCCGGACGCCATGCGCCAGCTGGCCATGCAGCCCGCCGGCAACCGCCGCAGCGGTGCAGACACGCCGGCTGACGCCCGGCCGCTGACGCTGGTGGCACTCGACCGGCTGCGCGATGTGGCGCTGCTGCGCTTCGGCGGCCCGCCATTGCCGGCGCTGGCGCTGTCGGACGCGCCGGCACGCGAGGGCCAGGCGGTGGTCTTCATCGGCTTTCCGGTGGGCGGCTTGCTCGGCTTCGCGCCGGTCAGCCACCGCGGCATGGTGTCGTCGATCGCGCCGGTGGCCCTGCCCCCGCCGAACGCGGCGCGGCTGGATGCGGCCGCCATCGCCCGCTTGCGCCAGCCGGCTTTCGACATCTACCAGCTCGACGCCACCGCCTACCCCGGCAACAGTGGCGGCCCGCTGCTCGACGTCGACAGCGGCGCGGTGCTGGGCCTGGTCAACATGGTGCTGGTGAAGAACGCCCGTGAAAGCCTGCTCAGCGCGCCATCAGGCATCAGTTATGCGGTGCCGGTGGAACACCTGCGCGCCCTGCTCGACCGGAAGTGACCTGCCCCGCCCACCTGGAGACCGATCCATGACCACCACCAGCGCCTTTTCCGTCAGCCATGCAAGCAACGCGGTGTTCGAACAGGGTCTGCGGGCGTTCTTCGCCTACCGCGACCTGGGCATCCGCCAGGCCACCGGCGGCCGGGTGGTGGCGCATGTGATCCGCGCCGACGGCGGTGGTGACTTCTCCAGCCAACTGCACCTGCACCGCACCAGCTTCCAGATGGTCTACGTGCTCAAGGGCTGGATCGCCTTCGACTACGAAGGCCAGGGCGAGGTGCGGCTGGAAGCCGGCGATTGCGTGCACCAGCCACCTGGCATCCGACACCGCGAGCTGGGCCACAGCGACGACGTGGAATTGCTGGAGATCGTGATGCCCGGCGATTTCACCACCGAGCTGGTGGTGTCGGTCGATCCTGCGGCTTGACCGGGGTGTCGGCTTGGGGCTCTTTGGTGTCGTTCAGTTTGTGGCCTGAAAGCCGGCGTTCGTCGGTCTGAGCGATCGCGCCGGGCCGGGCGGGCGTGTCCTGCTCCATGTCATTCCGGGCCTCCGGCCCTCCCTTCTTTACTTACGCAGAACACGCCCGCCCGACCCGACGCTCAGGCACCACCGTGGCGCGCGAACTTTTGCCCCTCAAGGGCCACTACTGCCTCCAGGACGAGGACGG
>JBBRVT010000325.1:0-5413 GCA_038246615.1 Burkholderiales bacterium | reverse complement strand
ATCATGCACATGCACCGTGCCGGCCATGGCACCTACACCCGCCAGAAGAACCACGGCGTGAGCTTCCGCGTCATCGCCAAGTGGCTGCGCCTGGCCGGGGTGGACCACCTGCACACCGGCACGGCGGTGGGCAAACTGGAAGGCGACCCGATGACGGTGCAGGGCTACTACAACGTCTGCCGCGATGCGTACACCAAGCAAGACCTGCCGCGCGGCCTGTTCTTCGACCAGGACTGGGCCGACCTGAAGAAGGTGATGCCGGTGGCCTCGGGCGGCATCCACGCCGGCCAGATGCACCAATTGATTCACCTGTTCGGCGACGACGTGGTGCTGCAGTTTGGCGGCGGCACGATCGGCCACCCGGCCGGCATCCAGGCCGGTGCGGTGGCCAACCGCGTGGCGCTGGAGTGCATGGTCAAGGCCCGCAATGAGGGCAAGGACATCCTCAACGAGGGGCCCGAGATCCTGCAGAAGGCAGCGCTGACCTGCACCCCGCTGAAGCAGGCGCTCGATACCTGGGGCGACATCAGCTTCAACTACGCCTCTACCGACACCAGCGACTACGCCGTCACGCCCTCGGTGGCCTGAGCCGCCAACACCCCAGATCTAGGAGAACCGCACCATGATGAGCAATGCCACCGGCCGCATCACCCAGGGCCAGTTCAGCTTCCTGCCCGACCTGACCGACGACGAGATCACGCTGCAGATCGCCTACGGCCTGAACAAGGGCTACGCCTGGAGCATCGAATACACCGATGACCCGCACCCACGCAACACCTACTGGGAGATGTACGGCATGCCGATGTTCGACCTGGCCGATCCCGCCGGTGTGCTGATGGAGCTCAATGCCTGCCGCAAGACCTTCCCCCAGCATTACATCCGGATGATGGCCTTCGACTCGACGCGCGGTGTGGAGACCATCGCGATGAGCTTCATCGTCAACCGGCCGGCCAACGAGCCCGGCTTCGGCCTGGTGCGCCAGGAAGTGAACGGCCGCTCGATGCAGTACACCGTGCACAGCTATGCCACCGACCGGCCCGAAGGCCAGCGGTACGGCAGTTGATCGGCCGGCGCAAGCACGCCCCTGACTCCATCCAGCCCTTGCCACTTGCCCTAGAACCCAAGCCATGGCCGCCCCTTCGCTCTACAACTTGCCCGGTGTAACGGCTGTGCCGGCCGCGCCATCGCTGGCGGGCGACGCGGTTCAGTCGGCGGCTGGCTTGGCCCCCGAGGCCAGTGCCGCGTCGGTGACAGTGGGCCAGGTGCTGGCGCAAAGCCAGGTTGAAGCGGTGCTCGACGAGCTCGACCGCGATCTGGTGGGGCTGGCGCCGGTGAAGGCGCGCATCCGCGACATCGCCGCGCTGCTGGTGATTGCCAAGCTGCGTGAGCAGTTCGGCCTCACGGTGGCCAAGCCCTCGCTGCACATGTGCTTCTCGGGCAACCCGGGCACCGGCAAGACCACGGTGGCGCTGCGCATGGCGCAGATCCTGCACCGCCTGGGCTACGTGCGCAAAGGCCATGTGGTGAGCGTGACGCGCGACGATCTGGTCGGCCAGTACATCGGCCACACCGCGCCCAAGACCAAGGAGGTGCTTAAAAAAGCGATGGGCGGCGTGCTGTTCATCGACGAGGCCTACTACCTGTACCGGCCCGAGAACGAACGCGACTACGGGCAAGAGGCGATCGAGATCCTGCTGCAGGTGATGGAGAACCAGCGCGACGACCTGGTGGTGATCCTGGCCGGCTACAAGAACCGCATGGACACCTTCTTCCAGAGCAACCCGGGCATGAGCTCACGCATCGCCCACCACCTCGACTTCCCCGACTACAGCGAAGGCGAATTGCTGCAGATCACCGACCGCATGATCGACGACATGCATTACCGCTTCGGCGAGGGCGCGCGTGAGGCCTTTGCCGACTACCTCAAGCTGCGTCTGGCGCAGCCGCACTTTGCCAACGCGCGCAGCGTGCGCAATGCGCTTGACCGCATGCGCCTGCGCCAGGCGTCGCGGCTGTTCGCTGACCGCGACCGCGTCTTGACCGCCGACGACCTCAGCACACTGACGCCAGCCGACATCCACGCCAGCCGGCTGTTCGCGACCCCGTGAATCTGCGCGCAACACCGACCGTCCCCAGGAGCCCGACATGCCGCTATCCCACCGCTGGACCCTCACGCGCTACCTGATCGAGGAGCGCCGCCGCTTCCCATCGGCCAGCGGCGACCTGAACGCGCTGATCCTCGACATCTCGCTGGCCTGCAAGGCCATCGCCCGCATCGTCTCTTTCGGCGAGCTGGGTGATTCGCTGGGCCAGGGCGCGCCAACGCCCGAGGCCGGTGCCACCAACGTGCAGGGTGAGGTGCAGAAACCGATGGATGTGCTGAGCAACCAGATCTTCATCCGCATGAATGAGTGGAACGGCCACCTCGCCGGCATGGCGTCGGAGGAAATGGACGAGCCGCAGCAGATTCCGTCGCAGTACCCGCGCGGCAAATACCTGCTGACCTTCGATCCGCTGGACGGCAGCAGCAACATCGACGTCAACGTTTCGGTCGGCAGCATCTTCTCGATCCTGCGCGCGCCGCAAGCGGTGATTGACAGCGGGCGCGACGTCGTCGAGGCCGATTTCCTGCAAGCCGGCGCGACGCAGGTGGCTGCCGGCTACGCGCTCTACGGCCCGGTGACCATGCTGGTGCTGACGGTGGGCAACGGCGTTGCGGGATTCACCTTGAACCACAACCTGGGCGAATTCGCGCTGACGCACCCGAACCTGCAAGTGCCGCAAGACAGCCATGAGTTTGCGATCAACTCCAGCAACAGCCGCTTCTGGGAGCCACCGCTGAAGCGCTATGTCGACGAGTGCCTGGCCGGCAAACCCGGGCCGCGTGGCAAGGACTTCAACATGCGCTGGATCGCCAGCATGGTGGCCGAGGCCCATCGCATCCTGATGCGCGGCGGCGTCTTCATGTACCCCAAGGACACCAAGGACCCGGCCAAGCCCGGCCGGCTGCGGCTGCTCTACGAGGCCAATCCGATCGGCATGCTGATCGAGCAGGCCGGCGGCGCGGCCAGTACCGGCCGCGAGCGCTTGATGGCGCTGGTGCCCGAGCAGTTGCACCAGCGTGTGCCGGTGATCCTGGGCTCGAAGAACGAGGTGCTGCGCATCGAGCGTTACCACGCCGAGCATGCCGCCGGCCAGGACAAGCCGTACATGTCGCCGCTGTTCAACGAGCGTTCGTTGTTCAGCACCCAGGAAGACGTCTGATCAGGAGCCCGCGATGTCAAAAAGTCATCCCATCATTGCCGTCACCGGCTCGTCCGGCGCCGGCACCACCACGGTGATGAAGAGTTTTGCCCACATCTTCCGGCGCGAGGGCATTGGCGCGCAGGTCATCGAGGGTGATTCGTTCCACCGCTTCAACCGCATGGAGATGCGCGAGAAGGTGCGCGCCGCCGACACCGGCGAGGGCCCGCCGATCAGCCATTTTGGCCCCGAGAGCAACCTGCTGGCCGAACTGGACGGCAGCTTCGCCGCCTACGGCGAGACCGGCAGCGGCCGGGTGCGCCGCTACATCCACGACGCCGGCGAGGCCAAGGAGTTGGGCGGCGAGCCCGGCAGCTTCACGCCCTGGCAGCCGATGGGCGAGAGCGACCTGCTGTTCTACGAGGGCCTGCACGGCGGCTACACCGGCCCGGGCGTGGACGTGGCGCGCCACGTCGACTTGCTGGTGGGCGTGGTGCCGATCATCAACCTGGAATGGATCCAGAAGCTGCACCGCGATCAGAACCTGCGCGGCTACAGCCAGGAGGCGGTGGTCGAGACCATCCTGCGCCGCATGCCCGACTACGTGAACCACATCTGCCCGCAGTTCAGCCGCACGCATGTCAACTTTCAGCGTGTGCCCACGGTGGACACCAGCAACCCGTTCATCGCCAAAGACATCCCGACCGCCGACGAGAGCATGGTGGTGATCCGCTTTGCCAAGCCGCGTGGCATCGACTTCCCGTACCTGATGTCGATGCTGCACGGATCGATGATGACGCGGCCCAACACCATCGTCATCCCCGGCGGCAAGATGGGCCTGGCAATGCAGCTGATCTTCACGCCGATGATCCTGCGCCTGCTCGACAACAAGCGCAGAGCCGGCTGAAGGAAACCCCATGAACCCAACAATGAACATCACGCCGCTGAACCCGGCGCTGGGCAGCCGCATGGCCAACGCCATCCGCATGCTGGCCGTCGACGCCGTCGAGGCCGCCAACAGCGGCCACCCCGGCGCCCCGCTGGGCATGGCCGAGATGGCCACCGCGCTGTGGAACCGGCACCTCAAGCACCACCCCGGCAATCCGCACTGGGCCGACCGCGATCGCTTCGTGCTGAGCAACGGCCATGCGTCGATGCTGCTGTACGCCTTGCTGCACCTCAGCGGTTACGACCTGCCCATGGCCGAGCTCAAGCGCTTTCGCCAACTGGGCAGCAAGACACCCGGCCACCCCGAGCTGGGGCTCACCCCGGGCGTGGAAACCACCACCGGCCCGCTGGGCCAGGGCCTGGCCAATGCGGTGGGCATGGCACTGGCGGAGAAGATGCTGGCCGCCGAATTCAACCGCGACGCTCTGGCCATCGTCGACCACCGCACCTGGGTGTTCATGGGTGACGGCTGCCTGATGGAGGGCATCAGCCAGGAGGCGATTTCACTGGCCGGCACGCTGGGCTTGGGCAAGCTGGTGGCGCTGTACGACGACAACGGCATCAGCATCGACGGCGAAGTGGCCGATTGGTTTGCCGACGACACGCCGGCGCGCTTTCGCGCTTGCGGTTGGCAGGTGATCGGGCCCATCGATGGCCACGACCTGGTGGCGCTGGACGCGGCGATGGCCGAGGCCGCCGCGCCCGGCCGCACGCAACCCACGCTGATCGACTGCCGCACCACCATCGGCAAGGGCGCGATCGGCCACGAAGGCACGGCCGAGGTGCACGGTGCGCCGCTGGGTGCTGCCGGCGTGGCGGCGCTGCGCGCGCATTTGGGCTGGACGGCCGCACCGTTTGAGGTGCCCGCTGACCTGCGTGCCGCCTGGGACGCCCGCGAGGCCGGCGCCGCCCGCCAACGCGATTGGGATGCACTGTTCGCCGCCTACCAGGCGGCGCACCCCGCGCTGGCCGTTGAGTTCAGGCGCCGCATGGCTGGCCAGTTGCCGGCCGGCTGGGCCGACCAAGCCGAGGCTGCTGTGCTGGCCTTGGCCGAGGGCGCGATCAAGCCGGTGGCCACCCGCCGCGCTTCGCAGCTGGCGCTGGACGCGCTGGCGCCGGCGCTGCCCGAGCTGTTTGGCGGCTCGGCCGACCTGACCGGCAGCAACCTCACCCACTTCGCCGGTTGCCGCACCGCCGGCCCTGGCCGGGCCGGCAACTACCT
>JBBRVT010000324.1:0-5442 GCA_038246615.1 Burkholderiales bacterium | reverse complement strand
GGCGGCAAGGGCAGCCGGCCATCCGGGTTGACCCGCGTGTCGTTTCAGGCCTTGAGCCGGCGCGTCGCCTCGTCACGGCTGTGGGCGCCGAGCTTGCCGTACAGGTTGCGCAGGTGGAACTTCACCGTGCCTTCGGACAGACCCATCTCGCGGCCGATCAGCTTGTTGCTGTAGCCCTGGGCCAGCAGCGCGGCGATCTGCGCCTCGCGCGGGCTCAGGCCCTTGGGTTGGCGTGCGTTGACGCCCTGGGCCTGGCGACGCAGGCTGTCCTGCACCGTGGCCAGAAAGCGTGCCCGCAGGTTGGGTGCGCCGCGGCCGCCGCTGCGTGACAGCGCGAGCTCAAAGGCCTCGGCCAGCCCGGCTCCCTGTGCGATGAAGGGCAGCAGCAACTGGACAGGCACCGCCAGTGCCAGCGCGCGGTCGATGGCGCGTGCGGTTGCCGCTGCCCGGCGGCGCCGCTGCTCGACGTCGGCCAGCAGCAGCAGCGCCTCGACCGCCTGCAAGGCCGAGCCTTCGCCTGCCCAGCGGTCGACAGCGCTTTCCACCTCGGCCGCCACAACGGCAGCGGTGAGAACGTCGTCGTCGCGCGCCAGCAGCGCGCGCCGCTGGGTCAGCCAGGCCGCGTCACTGACGCGGCGGTCAACGGCTTCGAAGCGGGCTTGCAGGGCGGTCAGATCCAGCGCGTCAGCCAGGTCGAGGGCATGCGCCCGGTCGCCCTGTGCCAGCAGTGTGTCGATGCGCTGCAGCTGCAGCCGGGCGCTCAGTCGGCGCAGGCGCCGCCGCTCGGCCAGTGCCAGGCCACGTTCCACCGCCGCCCGGGCGCTGGCGTCGTCACCGCCGAGCAGCGCAGCGCCACTGGCCGCCGCCACGCCGGCCCAGGCGATCTCGAACCAGGCATCCTGCTCCTGAACCTGGACCATCGACCTGTCCAGCAACTCCAGCGCACCGGCGGCGTCGCCCTGCAATGCCAGCACGCGCGCCAGCAGCATGTCGGCCACGGCGGCCAGGTCACAGCCCGGGCCGGCCTCCCGCTCGGCCTGCGCCTGGGCCAGGCGCAGCAGTGCATGTGCCTCGGGCAGCCTGGCCTGCTCGATCAAGATGCCGGCCTGGATGAAGCGCAAGTACAGCTCCTCATCGCCGAAGCCACCGCCCTGGATGGTTGCCAGCGCCTGCGTCGCGGCATCCCAGGCCGCCCGGTGACGGCGCAGGCACTGCAGCTCATAGCACAGCAGATTGCCCACCGTGGCGGCCAGCAATGGGTCGGACGCCGGATCGACACGCGCCGCCATGGACTGGATGTCTGCCGCGAACCCGCCGGGCGGCGCCTCGTCCAGGTACCAGCCGACGACGACCGGAATCGCCTTGGCCTCCAGCGCCAGTTGCGCATCGTCAAAGCCTGGCCCTGCGCTGTCCAGGGCCTGTGTGAAGCCCGCGCTGGCCTGGCGCACCCGCTCCAGCCAGGTGCCCGCCTGCATGCGTGCCGACGACTTGGCCAGCAGCAACGGCCGCGCCAGGGCCAGCCGCGGGTACCGCAGCAGGGTGTCGTCATCGACGTCGCCCAGGTGGGCCCGCAACAGGCCGATGCGACCGTCCACCACCAGGCGCCAGCCGCCGGCCCGGTCCAGCAACGCGGCCAGAAGCGCGGCGTCACGGGCAGCGGCAGCGGCACGCAGTGCCTCGGGCAGCAGGCCCGTCTGCGCAAACCAGCGTGCGGCACGGCGGTGCATCAGCTGCGGCGCGCTGGCGTCGGTCTGCGCCAGCCGCGCGCGCAGGAACTCGGCCAGCAACGGATGCAGGCGGTACCAGTCCACTTCGCCTTCCAGCCGCGACAGCAGCACGTTGCGCCGCGCAAACCGTTGCAGGACAGCGCCGCCGTCGCGGCGGTCGGCCAGCGCGTTGAGCAGGTCCCCGCAGACCCGCGGCACGCAGGCCAGGGCCAGCAGGGCCTGCTGTTCGTCGGCCGAGAGGGTGCGCAGGATGGCGTCGTACAGGTAAGTGGCCAGTTCGTCCAGCCGGCCCGAGAACGCCGTCAGCGGCGCGGCAGCGTCCGGATGCGACTGCACGAAATCGCCCGCCATGCGCAGCGCGATCGGCCAGCCTTCGGTTCGCTGCAGCAGCAGCGCCACGTCGCCTTCGGTCACGGGCCGCGGGCCTGCGGCCAGCACCGACTGTGCCTCCTGGAACCCGAGCCGCAGGTCGGACGGGCCCAGCTCGCTGAGCAGCCGTCTGGCGCGCAACTCGGCCAGGCCGATGTCGGGTAGCAGCCGCGTGGCGATCACCAGGTGCAGGCGCGGAGAGGCGCGTTCGATCAACAGGCGGATCAGGTCGTCAAGCGCGCCGCCGAGGCGCTCGTAGTCGTCCAGGACCAGCACGGTGCGGCGCTGGTCGGCCAGGGTGGCGGCCAGCAGCCGTGACGCGGCGGCGCGGCGCGTGGTCGGCGTGGCAGCAGATGAGCTGACTGGCGGCTGGCCCATCGCGGCGAGTGCGTAGTCGACGAAGACCTCGATCTGCGCGTCTTCCCGCTCCAGGCTCAACCACCCCACGCGCAGGCCGCAGTCACGGCACTCCTGGTGCCAACGGGTCAGCAGCTCGGTCTTGCCATAGCCGGCCGGTGCCACCAGCAATGTGGCGTGGCCGTGCAAACCCTGGCGCAGCCGGTCCAGCGCATAGGCCCGCAAGACCGTGGCGCCGAAAGCCGCCGGGGGCGCCAACTTGGAGTCGATGAGCCAGTCCATGTTTTGCGGGCGATGATGCCGCAATTGCGCAGGCAGGGCACCTGCTGCACGGCGGCGGCCGCTGTCCGATCGCAGGGTCGAACGGCTGTTCGAATGGCCGCTGCACGGCGCGCTACACTGCCCGCAGCGCCGATTTGCATCAGCTTGCGGGCGCTTTAAAAATGCCGCTAAACGTGTGACGCCCGACCCGGTGGCCCGCGCTTGCAGCGGCACCGGGTTTTTTCATTGCAGCCGCCACGCACCATGGGCTCGATCGGCCACGTCACTCCACAAACGCTGCACTTTGCCGACCCGCTGCTGCTGCGCAGTGGCGCGCAACTCGCCGCATACGACCTGGTCTACGAGACCTACGGCACGCTGAACGCCATGCGCAGCAATGCCGTGCTGGTGTGCCATGCGCTGAACGCCAGCCACCATGTGGCCGGCACCCATGCCGGGCAGGACAAGAGCGAAGGCTGGTGGGACAACCTGGTGGGCCCGGGCAAGCCGCTCGACACCGACCGGTTCTTCGTCATCGGCGTCAACAACCTGGGCTCGTGCTTCGGCTCCACCGGGCCGCTGCAGACCAACCCGGATCCTGCCAAGGCAGGCCGCCCCTGGGGCGCCGACTTCCCGGTCGTGACGGTCGAAGACTGGGTCGACGCCCAGGCCCGGCTGCTCGACGTGCTGGGCATCGAGCGTCTCGCAGCGGTGCTGGGCGGCAGCCTGGGCGGCATGCAGGCGCTGAGCTGGACGCTGCGCCACAGCCAGCGCGTGGGCGAGTGCATCGCCGTGGCCACCGCGCCCAACCTGTCGGCGCAGAACATCGCCTTCAACGAGGTGGCGCGCCGCGCCATCATCACCGACCCCGATTTCCACGGCGGCCACTTCTATGCCCACGGCGTGGTGCCGCAGCGCGGCCTGCGGGTGGCGCGCATGATCGGCCACATCACCTACCTGAGCGACGACTCGATGGAAGAGAAGTTCGGCCGCCAGATGCGGGCCGCCGAACTGGGCTACTCGACCCAGGACATCGAGTTCCAGATCGAGAGCTACCTGCGCTACCAGGGCGACAAGTTCAGCGCGTACTTCGACGCCAACACCTACCTGCTGATCACCCGCGCGCTGGACTACTTCGACCCGGCCAGTGGCCACGGCGGCGATCTCTCGGCCGCCTTTGCCGCCGCGCGCGGCAACCGTTTCACCGTGGTGAGCTTCACAACCGACTGGCGCTTCTCGCCGGCACGCAGCCGCGAGATCGTCAAGGCGCTGGTCGACAACCGCATCGACGTGAGCTACGCCGAGATCGCCGCACCGCACGGGCACGACGCCTTCCTGCTGGAAGACCCGCGCTACCACGGGCTGCTGCGCGCCACCTTCGAGCGCATCGGCAGGACCATCCGATGACCGCAGTGACGACCGAGATGCAGCTGATCGCCGACCTGGTGCCGGCTGGCGCCCGCGTGCTCGACCTGGGCTGCGGCGACGGCGCCCTGCTGGCGCACCTGCAGCAGGCCAAGGGCTGCAGCGGTTACGGCGTGGAGATCGCCGACGACAACCTGCTGGCCTGCGCACGGCGCGGCGTCAACGTG
Organism: Burkholderiales bacterium; assembly: GCA_038246615.1. Lineage (GTDB taxonomy): Bacteria > Pseudomonadota > Gammaproteobacteria > Burkholderiales > Burkholderiaceae_C > Pseudaquabacterium. The sequence goes on along the minus strand of JBBRVT010000324.1, from coordinate 1,136 downwards.
GTGCAGCTGAACCTGGAAGAAGGCCTGGCGCTGTTCGACGACCACAGCTTCGACGTGGTGCTGCAGCTGCAGACCCTGCAGCACCTGAAGAACACCGAGAGCATGCTGCGCGAGACCGCGCGGGTGGGGCGCATCGGCATCGTCAGCTTTCCCAACTTCGCCCATTGGCCCCACCGGCTGTCGGTGCTGGGCGGGCGCATGCCGGTGACCAGGACCCTGCCTTACCAGTGGTACGACACGCCCAACATCCGCGTCGGCACCTTCGCCGACTTCGAAGTGCTGGCCCGGCGCAACGGCCTCACCATCCTCGACAGCTTCGGCTTCCACAGCGGCCATGTGGTGCGGCGCTGGCCCAACCTGCTGGCCAGCGTGGCGGTGTTCAAGATCCAGCGCGGCTGAGGTCGGCGGCCGGTACCTGCTTCGCAAGCTGCATCGGGCGGGGTACAAAGCGGGCTCCGCACCCACCCCCCAACCAACCCCCCGACCCACCCAACCGGAGACTTCCCATGATCGGCTACATGACCCTCGGCACCAACGACCTGCCCCGCGCCATCCAGTTCTATGACGCCCTGCTCGGCCCGATGGGTGCCAAGCAGGTGATGGACCTCGGCCGTGGCCGCATCTGGGCAGCAGGCCCCGGCCAGCCGATGCTGGCGGTGATGACGCCCTACGACGAGCAGGCCGCCCAGCCCGGCAACGGCACCATGACGGCGCTGGCCTGCAAGGACCGCGCCGAGGTCGACGCCTGCTACCAGCGCGCCATCAGCCTGGGCGCCACCGACGAAGGCCCCAACGGTCCGCGCGGCACCGGCTTCTACGCCGGCTACTTCCGTGATCTGGACGGCAACAAGCTGTGCTTCTTCTGCATGGGCTGACCGGCTGGGACGCTGCGCCCGCATGGTCTTGACCCTCGCCACCCGCGACGGTCTGGCATTGCAGCTTCACCCTGGCCCGGCCCCGGCCGGCCCGGTGCATGGCACGGTGCTGGTGTTGCACGGCCTGGGCGAGCATGCCGGCCGGTCGCCCGCGCTCGACCCCGGCATGTCGGCCGGGCGGCAAGCGCTGCTGGCTGGTCCGTGCGCAGGTTGCTGCTGTGCGCAGGCGCCGACCGTCGTGTGGCGCCACGCGGCAACTTG
>JBBRVT010000323.1:0-5443 GCA_038246615.1 Burkholderiales bacterium | reverse complement strand
GCCGGTGTGTTGTGGCTGTTCATGTTCAACCCGTCCATCGGCGTGCTCGCCTGGTGGATGAAAGCCGCCGGCATGGACTGGAACCCGACGCTGAACGACGCCGACGCGATGTGGCTGGTGATCCTGGCATCGGCCTGGAAGCAGGTGGCCTACAACTTCCTGTTCTTCCTGGCCGGGCTGCAGGCGATCCCGAAAAGCCTGCTCGAAGCGGCGGCGATCGACGGCGCACGGCCGTTTCGCCGCTTCTGGACCATTGTTTTCCCGCTGCTCTCGCCGACCACCTTCTTCCTGCTGGTCGTGGGCCTCGTGTACGCCTTCTTCGACACCTTCGGCGTCATCAGCGCCGTCACCCAGGGCGGGCCGGCCGGGGCCACCGAGACCCTGGTCTACAAGGTCTACAAGGACGGCATCCACAACCTCGACCTGGGCGGCTCGGCCGCGCAGAGCGTGGTGCTGATGGCCATCGTGGTGGCGCTGACGATGGTCCAGTTCCGCTTCGTCGAACGCCGGGTGCACTATTCGTGAACCCCGCTTGAGCCGCGCTTGAGCCTCAAATGAGCGACACATGAACAGCGCGTCGAACAGCAGCGCCGCGGGGTCCACGTCGGGCGGCTGGCTGCCGCACGCCGTGTTGTGGCTGGGCCTGCTGATCACCGCGTTTCCGCTGTACATCGCCTTCGTCGCCAGCACGCTGACGCCACAGGAGATCGCCCAGGCGCCGATGCCACTGCTGCCCGGCGCCCACGGGCTCGACAACTACCGCCAGACGCTGCTGAAGGGCATGCAGGGCAGCTATCTCTCGCCCCCGGTGTGGGTGATGCTGTGGAACAGCCTGCTGATGGCGCTGATCATCACCGGCGGCAAGATCGTGGTGTCGATCCTGTCGGCCTACGCGGTGGTGTTCTTCCGCTTCCCGGGGCGCAACCTGCTGTTCTGGATGATCTTCCTCACCCTGATGCTGCCGGTGGAGGTGCGCATCCTGCCGACCTACGAGGTGGTCAGCGACCTCGGCATGATCAACAGCATGGCCGGGCTGACGGTGCCGCTGATCGCATCGGCCACCGGTACGCTGCTGTTCCGCCAGTTCTTCCTGACCATCCCCGACGAACTGGTGGAAGCCGCGCGCATCGACGGCGCCGGCCCGCTGCGCTTCTTCAAGGACATGGTGCTGCCGCTGAGCGCCACCAACATCGCCGCGCTCGCCGTGATCCTCTTCATCTATGGCTGGAACCAGTACCTCTGGCCGCTGCTCATCACCACCGACAACCGGCTCGACACCATCGTCGTCGGCATCACCAAGATGATCGGCTCGGGCGATGCCGCCACCGACTGGAACCTGGTCATGGCCACCACGCTGATGGCCGTGCTGCCGCCGGTGGCGGTGGTGGTGCTGATGCGGCGCTGGTTCGTCAAGGGCCTGGTGGATTCAGAAAAGTAGACACAGCCATGGCCTCGATCTCGTTGCGCAACATCGTCAAAAGGTACGGCATCGGCAGCAGCGCGCTGCAGGTGCTGCACGGCGTCAGTGCCGAGATCGCGGACGGTGAATTCATCGTCATCGTCGGCCCGTCGGGCTGCGGCAAGAGCACGTTGCTGCGCATGGTGGCCGGGCTGGAAGCGGTGAGCGGCGGCGAGATCGCCATCGGCACCCAGGTGGTGAACGATGTCGACCCGTCCGAGCGCGACATCGCGATGGTCTTCCAGAACTACGCGCTCTATCCGCACTTCAACGTCTTCGACAACATGGCCTACGGGCTGCGCATCCGCAAGCTGCCGGCAGCCGAGATCAAGGCGCGGGTGGAGAAGGCGGCGGCGACACTGGAGCTGTCGCACCTGCTCCAACGCACGCCGCGCCAGCTGTCGGGCGGCCAGCGCCAGCGGGTGGCCATGGGCCGCGCCATCGTGCGCCAGCCGGCGGCCTTCCTGTTCGACGAGCCGCTGTCCAACCTGGACGCCAAGCTGCGCGCCCAGACCCGGCTGGAGATCCGGAAGCTGCACCGCGAGCTCGGCGTCACCAGCCTGTTCGTCACCCACGACCAAGTCGAGGCGATGACGCTGGCCGAGCGCATGATCGTGATGAACGCCGGCCGCATGGAGCAGATCGGCACGCCCGAGCAGGTGTACGGCAAGCCGGCCAGCAGCTTCGTGGCCAGCTTCATCGGGTCGCCACCGATGAACCTGCTGACCGGCCAGGCCGACGGAGTACGCTTTGCCACCGGCACCGGTGCGCAGGCCGTCACCCTGCCGCTGCCTGCCGCCGCACCCCGGGCCGGCGCGCTGGTGCTGGGGCTGCGGCCCGAGCATGTGGAGATCACCGACGACGGCCTGTGGCCGCTACAGGTGGAAACCATCGAAATGCTGGGCGCCGAGCGCCTGGTGCACGGGCGGCTGGGCGACGCACTGTTCACCGTGCGGCTGGACGCCACCTTGCCACCGCCCCAGGTCGGCCAGACGGTGCGGCTGCGGGCGTCGCCCGGCCGCCTGCACTGGTTCGACGCCGGCACCGGCCTGCGCGTGGCCGACTGATGGCCGCGCCCGCCTGGCCTTGCCCGCGCTGGATCGGCCACCGCGGCGCAGGCAAGCTGGCACCCGAGAACACGCTGGCGGCGTTCCGCCTGGGTGCGGCGCACGGTTACCGCGGGTTCGAATGCGACGCCAAGCTGTCGGCCGACGGCCTGCCCTTCCTGCTGCATGACGACACGCTGGACCGCACCACCAGCGGCGCCGGCCTGGCCGGCGAGCAGCCCTGGTCGGCGTTGTCGCAGCTGGATGCCGGCAGCTGGCACGGCCGCGCCCATGCCGGTGAGCCGCTGCCCACGCTGGCGGCGCTGGCGCGCTTCATCATCGGCAACGGCCTGCAGCTGAACATCGAGATCAAGCCGACGCCGGGGCAGGAAGCCACCACCGGCCGGGTGGTGGCAGCGCACGCCGCGCAGCTGTGGGCCGGGCAGGCGGTGCCGCCGCTGCTCAGCTCGTTCCGGCCCGAGTCGCTGCAGGGCGCCCGCGAGACCGCAGCGCAGCTGCCGCGCGCCCTGCTGCTCGACAGCCTGTGGCCCGGTTGCCTGGAGGTGGCGGCCCAGCTCGGCTGCGTGGCCATCGTCACCAACCACCGGCTGATGGACGCCGCCTTGCTGGCGCAGGCCCGCCAGCACGGCTGGCTGGCCATGGTCTACACCGTCAACGAGCCGGCCGAAGCGCAGCGCTTGCTGGCCCTGGGCGTGGACGGGCTGATCACCGACGCGGTCGACCGCTTCGCGCCGGCCCTGGGCTGAAACCGCCGCTGTCGCCTGGCTCAGGGGTTGCGGGTCGCAGCCGCTTCCGGTGCCTGGCCGGCCGGTGCCTGGCCGGCCGGTGCCTGGTCGGCAGGTGCTCGGTCGTCCGTTTCCAGCTCGACGGGTGTCGGCAGCACCCGCACCGCAGGAATGACACCCCCGCGCCAGGCCAGCAGCGCCACCAGTGCGGCACCCAGGCCCGCTGCACCCAGTGCGTGCACCAGCCCGAACCGCTCGCCGACCCAGCCGCCCAGCAGCGCACCGGGGGCAGCCGGCAGCAGGATCAGCCAGCGCATGGTGGCTGTCATCCGGCCCAGCAACGGCGCGGGCGTCACGGCTTGCCGCATCGCCAGGAAGTTGATGAAGATCAACACCCCGCCAGTGCCGGACAGCAGCAGCATGGCCACGAAGGCCAGCACGCCGGTCGGGCCCACCGGCCACAGCCAGGGCAGCAGCCAGCCCAGCGCGCACAGCACGAAGCCGGTCAGCATCGACCGGCCAGGGCCGATGCGGTCGCTCAGCCGGTTGCCGTAGAGGCTGGCCGAGATGGTGCCGGCGCCCAGGGCGGCATAGCACAGGCCGATGGCCTGCGCACCCAGGCCCAGGCCGCGGCTGGCGTGCAGGATCTGCACCACCAGCGCGGCGTTGTGGCAGGCCTGCCAGCCGCCCACGGCCAGCGCCAGCGCCACCAGCAGGCGCTGGCGGCGCACGAACTGCAGGCCGACCTGCAGCTCCTGGCGAAAGCCGTGCGCGGCCACGCGCGGCTGCAGCGTCTCGGTCACCCGGATGCCACGCAGGATGGCCGCCGACAGCAGCAGCATCACGGCGTCCACCAGCAGGGCCAGGGGCGCACCCAGCCACTTCACCAGCACGCCGGCCAGGCCAGGGCCTGCCACCTCGGCGCCCGAGCTGGCCAGGGCACTGCGTGCATGCGCCTCCACCAGGCGCCCGCGCGGCACCACCTGGGTCAGCACGATCTGGGCAGCACTGCCGGCGCAGACATTCACCGTGCCGATCAGGAAGCCGACCAGGTAGAGCCCGCCCATGGTCAACCAGCCCAGCCACCAGGCCAGTGGCACGGTCAACAATGCCAGGGCGATGGTCAGTTCACCCACCACATACACCGGCAACTTGCGCACCCTGTCCAGCCACACGCCGACCGGCAACGAGAACAGCGCAAAGGGCAGGATCTCGGCCGCGACGAGCAGGCCCATCTGCAACGGCGTGGCCTGCAGCAGCAGCGCGGCGGTGAGGGGCAGGGCCAGCAGCGTCACCTGGCCACCGACCGAGCTGATCAGGATCGACAGCCACAGCCGGCGGTAGACGACATCGCGCAGCAGATCGTCTGCCGCCAGCCCCCAGCGGCGCTGTGCGGGGGCGCCGTGTTCATCCATGTTTGCCAACCTCGTTCCCCGCCGGCTGCGGGCATCCCTTGGCCGCCCAGCGTGTATGGCGCGGATTGTCACCGCAGGCGGCGGGCCCCCGGCCTGCGGCCCTGCAGGCGCAATGCCGACGCGGTGTCAGCTGCGGTAATCCGCGTTGATGCTGACGTAGTCGTGCGACAGGTCGCAGGTCCATACCGTGGTGCGCGCCGCACCACGGTGCAGCAGCACGCGCACCGTGATCTCGCTCTGGCGCATCACCCGCTTGCCGTCGGCCTCGCTGTAGCCGGGGTGGCGGCCGCCCTGGGTGGCCACATGCACGTCGTCCAGGTACAGGTCGATCAGGCCCTGGTCCAGGTCGTCGATGCCGGCATAGCCCACTGCAGCCAGGATGCGGCCCAGGTTGGGATCGCTGGCGAAGAAGGCGGTCTTCACCAGCGGTGAATGCGCGATCGCATAGGCCACCAGCTTGCACTCGGCCTCAGTGCGGCCGCCTTCCACCTGCACGGTGATGAACTTGGTGGCGCCCTCGCCGTCGCGCACGATGGCCTGCGCCAGTTGCCGGGCCACGTCGGTCACGGCGGCGCACAGCGCCTGGCCGTCGGCTGAATCCAGCGCGGTGATCGGCGCGTGGCCGGCCTGCTGCGTGGCGATCAAAACGAAAGAGTCGTTGGTGGATGTGTCGCCGTCGATGGTGATGCGGTTGAAGCTGGCGTCGGCAGCCTCGGTCACCAGGGCCTGCAGCAGCCCGGGCGCGATCACCGCGTCGGTCGCGACGAAGCCCAGCAT
>JBBRVT010000322.1:0-5457 GCA_038246615.1 Burkholderiales bacterium | reverse complement strand
GCTGGCGGCACGGCTGCGGTTGACGGCGGCGCCGGTGCCGTCGCCGATGCCGGCGATGGTGTCTTGCAGCGCCTGGCGCAGGCCGGCCGGCATGCGGCCGCCCAGCAGCAGCAGGTCCAGGTGGTCCACCAGCAGCTGCAGCTGGCCATTGCCGGCCAGCGCTGCCAGCGCGGCGTGGTCCACCTTCACGTCACTGGTGGTACCGGTCCAGCCGATGCCGTTGGCGGCCAGGCTCTCGGCGGTGTTGATCCAGGCCGCCACGCTGCTCTCGTTGACGATCTGGAACTCGGGCGCCGTGCTGTTGCCGGCTGCAAAGCCGGTGTTGGGCGGCACATAGCCCGGGCGGCTGTAGCCGAAGACCGATGGCGCGCTGAATGCACGCTGGCCGGCGCCGTCCAGCTCCCAGGCCAGCATCCACTTGCCGCTGCCGCTCTGTGCCCCCAGCGCGCGGGCCCAGTGCGCCACCCGCAGCACCGGCTCGCGCAGCTTGCCGAAGCCGGCCGGCGGGGCGTTGCGGGCCTCGCTGTCCAGCAGGATGGCACGCACCACCGCAGCCAGGTCGCCGCGCACGCCGTTGCCGTTGTTGTTGAACACCGCCGACACCCGGGCCACATAGGCCGGCGTGGGCTGGCTGGTCACCAGGCGCTGGATCAGCTGCCGGCCGATGAACGGGCCCACGTTGGGGTGGTTGAACAGGGTGTCCAACGCCAGTTTCAGATCGGCCTGCGCGCTGCCGTTGGCCGGTATGTTCAGCGCCCAGGGCTTGCCGGTGAACAGGGCCTTGGCGGCGCTGGAATGCTGGCTGGCGTAAGCCTTCATCGGCAGGTGGTCGATGCGCTGGTCGCCGGCGGCCTTGGTCACCGGCCGGCCCCAACGGAAGTTGGCGTCGGTCAGGTCGGCATCGGCAAAGCCCCAGCCCCAGCCGGTGAACACCTTGGCCATGGCCATCACGTCGGCGTTGCTGTAGGTCTCGGTGGGCTTGCCCTGAGCGTCGCGCTTCAGGCTGCCGTCGAGGTTCAGCTCGTACAGGCCGATGGTGAACAGCTGCATCAGCTCACGCGCGAAGTTCTCGTCGGGCATGCGTCCGGTGGCCGGGTCTTCCTTGCGGTTGCGCATGTGGCTCAGGTAGATGCCCATGGCCGGGCTCAGGGCCATGTCTTCCATCAGCTGGCGGAAGTTGCCGAAGGCTTGTCGGTTCAGCAGGTCGTGGTAGGCGGCCACGGCGCGGGCTTCATGCCACAGGTTCGAGTCGGCCTGCGACACCATGAAGATCTGGTGCAGCGCGAAGGCCGTGCGCTTGCGCAACTGGTCGGGCGCGGTGGCTGCGGTCTTCCAGAAGGTCTGGGCGACGGTCATCGGGCTGTAGCTGGCGCCGCCCGGGCGCCAGGCGTCGCCCTGGTTGTAGTCGGCCTGCACGGCGTCCTGGTAGTCGTTGCCGCCCGGCAGCGCCATCTGGTCCGCGATCCAGGTGGCGTAGGGCTTGCTGACCAGGCTGTTCACCTCGGCCAGAGTGGGGCCGAAGCTGGCCTGCAGCAAGAAACGCACCGCGTCGCGCTTGCGCGCCAGCGTGGCATCGGTCTCGGCCTCGGCCGAGCTGGCGGGCCAGGTCAGGCGCAGCGCGGCGTTCCAGGCGATGTTGCCGTTGCCGGCCACGGTGTCGGCGCCGTCGAAGGCGGCACTGCCGGCGCCGCGGTCGATGGTGGCGTTGCCGGCAGTGGGCATCACCACCTGGCTGCCGCGCTGCACATAGGCCACGAACAGGTTGCGGTCCTGGCCGTTGATGACGGCGTCGTTGGTGAACACCACGTCCACCACCGCGCCGGCCGGCAGTTGCGCCACCGGGAACGCGTGGTTGCTGAATTGGGTGTTGGTCACGGTGGTGCTGCCGATGGCCTGGCCGTTCACCCGCACCACCATCTGCGCACCCACGCCGGCAGCCAGGGTGGCGCGCGCGCGCACCACCAAGGTGGTGGCCGCCGGTGCCGCTGCTGGAGCCGGCGCCGCCACCGGCGTGGAGGCCACTGCCTCGACAACACCGGCCCTGGCCGGGTCAGGCGCTGCAGACCCAGCAGCTTCGGCCTGCGTGGCCACCGCTGTTTCGGCCTGCAGGCTGCGCTGGGCCGACTGCGCCATGGCCTCGGCCGTCACCGCTGCATTGGCCACGGCCAGCACCGTGGCCATGTCGCTGTCGACTGCGGCCACGCTGCTGCTGGCAGCCGGCGCCGGTGCCGGCGCGGCCACCGGGGTGGCGGTGTCTGCCGGCGCGGGGTCACCACCACCGCCGCCGCCGCCGCATCCCGCCAGGGCCAGGCAGGCTGCTGCGCACCAGGCCAGCGTGTGGGCGCGGGCGTGCGGGTGGGCGTGCGGTTGGGCGAGTGCCCGGGGCGGCTGGCTGCCCGGCGGGCGCGGGGCGGGGCGGGCAGGGCGTGGGTGCTGGGTCATGGGGCTGCCGAGAAGTGGGTGGCAGCCTGCCGGCCGCCATACCGCGGCCGGGTGTCGGGCCGTCGGGGATGCCTTTCTTTCGGCAGCGACCGGCCCGGGGTGAAGCTTCAGGTTGTAAGGGCTTGTAGCCCGTCGCCTCCCGGCGTGCCCGGCCTCCTCAGGCGGGCGGGTGTGTCAGCGCGCGGGCGCGTTCAAGTCGTGCTCGCGCAACATCACCGGCTCGATCGACCCCGCAGCCACCCGACGGCGCACGGCCTCATGCAGCGCAGCCGCATGGGCCTGGTAGGTGGACAGCGGCTGGTCGTCGCTGCGGCCGTGGGCATAGCAGTGGTGCAGCACTTCACGGCGGATGCTGGCACCCACGGGCTGGCCGTCGATGTCCACCCAGAAGCGCACCGTGCCCGAGTCGTCGTGCAGGAAGGGTTGGGGCGTCATGGTCTCTTTCGGTGGCTGCGGTGCGCCACCATACGCCCTTGGCGCCTGGACCGTCAGAACGCCTTGTCGCGCAGCACCTGCAGCAGGTACTGGCCGTAGCCGTTCTTCAGCATCGGCTGGGCCATCTCTTCCAGTTGCGTGGCGCTGATCCAGCCGGCGCGGTAGGCGATTTCCTCGGGGCAGGCCACCTTCAGGCCCTGGCGCTTTTCCAGCGTGGCGATGAACTGCCCGGCTTCCAGCAGGCTGTCGTGGGTGCCGGTGTCGAGCCAGGCATAGCCGCGGCCCATGATCTCGACATCGAGCTGGCCCAGCTGCAGGTACGTGGCGTTCACCGTGGTGATCTCCAGCTCGCCGCGGGCGCTGGGCTGGATGCTGGCGGCGATGTCGCAGACCTGCTGGTCGTAGAAGTACAGCCCGGTGACGGCGTAGTTGCTTTTCGGTGTCTTGGGCTTTTCTTCGATGCTGAGCGCGCGCTTGTGGGCGTCGAAGGCCACCACGCCGTAGCGCTCGGGGTCGGTCACGTGGTAGGCGAACACGCTGGCGCCGTGCTGGCGGCTGTCGGCACGCTGCAGCAGCGTGGCGAAATCATGGCCGTAGAAGATGTTGTCGCCCAGCACCAGCGCGCTCGGGTGGTTGCCGACGAACTGGCGCCCCAGGATGAAGGCCTGCGCCAGGCCGTCGGGACTGGGCTGCACGCAGTAGCTGAGGTTCAGGCCCCAGCGGCTGCCGTCGCCCAGCAGGGCCTCGAAGCGCGGCGTATCCTGCGGCGTGCTGATGACCAGGATGTCGCGGATGCCGGCCAGCATCAGCGTGCTGAGCGGGTAGTACACCATCGGCTTGTCGTACACCGGCAGCAGCTGCTTGCTGATGGCCAGCGTGGCCGGGTGCAGCCGGGTGCCGGAGCCACCGGCCAGGATGATGCCTTTGCGTTGCATGGCGGGGCTTTCTTGGTCAGCGGTTCAGGGTTTCGGCCAGCATGCGCAGCACCCCGGTTTTCCAGTCGGGCAGGTGCAGGCCGAAGGCGCTGCGCAGGCGGCTGGTGTCCAGGCGCGAGTTCAACGGCCGCTGCGCCGGGGTGGGGTAGGCGCTGGTGGGGATGGGGCGCACCGCGTCGTCTGTCACCTTCAGCGGCACGCCCGCCGCCCGGGCCTGGGCGATCACCAGCCGGGCATAGGCATGCCAGCTGGTCTCGCCGGCGGCCACGCAGTGGTACAGGCCGCCCAGCGCGGGCCGGGCCATCGCCTGGCGCAGGGCATGGGCGGTCACATCAGCCAGCAGCTCGGCGCTGGTGGGCGCGCCCACCTGGTCGGCGATCACGTTCAGCGCGTCGCGCTCGGCCGCCAGCTTCAGCATGGTCTTGGCGAAGTTGCCACCCCGGGCGGCATACACCCAGCTGGTGCGCAAGATCAGGTGGCGGCAGCCGCTGGCGGCAATCGCCTGCTCGCCGGCCTGCTTGGTGCGGCCGTACACGCTCAGCGGCCCGGTGGGCGCGGCCTCGTCACGCGGGCTGCTGCCGCTGCCGTCGAAGACGTAGTCGGTGCTGTAGTGCAGCAGCCAGGCGCCGCTGGCGGCGGCTTCGCGGGCCAGCACCGCCGGGGCGGTGGCGTTCAGCGCCAGCGCCAGGTCGGGCTCGCTCTCGGCCTTGTCCACGGCGGTGTGGGCGGCGGCATTCACGATCACGTCGGGCTGCACCGCCTGCACCAGCGCCGCCAGGCTTTCCGGCTCGGAGAAATCGGCCGCAAACGGGGCCGGGGTGTCGAAGTCGCAGGCCACCAGTGTGCCCAGCGGCGCCAGCGCGCGCTGCAGTTCCCAGCCCACCTGGCCGTTCTTGCCCAGCAGCAGGATCTTCATGCGCGCTCCGCGTAGTTGGTGTCGACCCAGTCGCGGTAGGCGCCGCTCTGCACGCTGGCCACCCAGCCGGCGTTGGCCAGGTACCACTGCACCGTCTTGCGGATGCCGGTGGCAAAGGTCTCGGCCGGGCGCCAGCCCAGTTCACGCTCGATCTTGCGGGCGTCGATGGCATAACGCCGGTCATGGCCCGGCCGGTCGGTGACGTAGGTGATCAGCCGGGCATAGGGGCCGGCCGGGTCGGGCCGCAGTGCATCGAGCAGGGCGCAGACGGTCTGCACGATGTCGATGTTGGCCTGCTCGTTCCAGCCGCCGATGTTGTAGGTCTCGCCCAGCCGGCCACCGGCCAGCACCGCGCGGATGCCGCTGCAGTGGTCACCCACGTACAGCCAGTCACGGATCTGCTGACCGTCGCCGTACACCGGCAGCGGCTTGCCGGCCAGCGCGTTGACGATCATCAGCGGGATCAGTTTCTCCGGGAAGTGGCAGGGCCCGTAGTTGTTGCTGCAGTTGGTGGTCACCACCGGCAGGCCGTAGGTGTGGTGCCAGGCGCGCACCAGGTGGTCGCTGGCGGCCTTGCTGGCGCTGTAGGGGCTGTTGGGCTGGAGCGGCGTCTCTTCGGTGAACTTCACATCGGGCTGATCCTCGGGCAGCGTGCCGTAGACCTCGTCCGTGCTGACGTAGAGAAACTTCTCGATCTGCTTGGCCTTGGCGATATCGAGCAGCACCTGC
>JBBRVT010000321.1:0-5472 GCA_038246615.1 Burkholderiales bacterium | reverse complement strand
GCACCCGCACCCGCACCCGCACCAGCACCAGCACCAGCACCAGCACCAGCCCCGGCAGCGCCTGCCGCCATGCCGGCCACCGCGTCGCCCGCACCCGCACCCGCCACCACCGCACCCACGGCGGCCGCCGCGGCCGCTGCGGCGCCGGCAGCCGCGCCCGCTGCGCCAGCAGCCGCAGCCGCACGGCCGCTGCCGGGGTCGGTCGATCTGATGGGGCGCCCGGCCGGCGCCCCCGACGCCGGCGCCCGGGTGGGGCATGACGTGGCCACGGCGCCGTCGCTGCCGGCCAGCGCGCCGCGGCTGGACCTGCGCCTGCTGCGCCCGCCGGGCGGGCCGGTGTCGGCGCAGGGCCCGCGCGGCTTGCTGCCGGTGCTGCCGCACCCGCCCGAGCAGCCGTCCAAGCTGGCGCGCGACATCGAGAAGGCCGGCCAGCCCGATTGCCGCCAGGCCTATGGCGGCCTGGGGCTGCTGGCCGTGGTGCCGCTGGTGGCCGACGCCGTGCGCGACAAGGGTTGCCGCTGGTGATCCCGCGCAGCACTGCACACGGGTTGACCCGTGCGGCCGAGGCTGGCTGCATGCACCACACTGCCTGCAACCGGACAGTCGAATCGGCCAGTGGCATGCCGGTGCTCCCCCTGCAGCCCCGGCGTCGTGCCGCATCCACCGCCTGAATCGCCGCCTCGATCTCCACCTGACCCGCCACCTGACCCGCCACCTGAATCGCCACGCCACCGAGACCAACCACCATGTCGCAACGACTCCAGGGCAAGACAGTCTTCATCACCGCCGCCGGCCAGGGCATCGGCCGCGCCATCGCCGAGGCCTTCGTGCGCGAGGGCGCCAGCGTCATCGCCACCGACATCAGCGCCGCGCTGCTGCACGGCCTGGTCGAGGCCACTGGCTGCCGCGCCCAGGTGCTGGACGCCACCGATGCCGCCGCCATCCGCGCCGCCGCCGCCAGCGCCGGGCCGGTGGATGTGCTGGTCAACGCCGCCGGTTACGTGCATGCGGGCACCGTGCTCGACTGCACCGAGGCCGACTGGGACTTCGCCTTCAACCTGAACGTGCGCAGCCAGTTCCGCACCATCCAGGCCTTCCTGCCCGGCATGCTGGCGCCCATCGACGGACGCGGTGGCCACGGCGGCAGCATCATCAACCTGGCCAGCGTGGCCGGCAGCCTCAAGGGCGCGCCCAACCGCTTCGTCTACGGCTGCACCAAGGCTGCGGTGATCGGCCTGACCAAGGCGGTGGCGGCGGACTTCATCACCCGCGGCGTGCGCTGCAACGCCATCTGCCCAGGCACGGTGGAGTCCCCTTCACTGCGCGACCGCATCGCCGCCCAGGCCGCCGCCAGCGGCCAGACGGCGGCGCAGGTGGAGGCCGCGTTCATCGCGCGCCAGCCGATGGGCCGCCTTGGCCGCACCAGCGAGATCGCCGCGCTGGCGGTGTACCTGGCCAGCGACGAGAGCGCCTTCACCACCGGCACAGCCCAGGTCATCGACGGCGGCTGGAGCAATTGAAGTATTGACCCCCCCCCGAAGCGCCTGCGGCGCTCCCCCCCAGGGGGTGCCGCCGGTGGCCCGGCGAAGCCGGTTCCACGGCGTCTGCTGGATCTGCAGCGCTTCGGTTCATGCAAGCAACCATCGACTCGAGGAGACACCCATGAAACTGCTGCGCCACGGCCCCAAGGGCCACGAAAGACCCGCCCTGCTCGACGCCCAGGGCCAGGTGCGTGACTTGTCGGGCGTGATCGCCGACCTGCGCGCCGACATGCTGACGCCGGCCGGTCTGGCGGGGCTGCGTGCCATCGACCCGGCCAGCCTGCCGCTGGTGGCCAGCCCTGGCCGCATGGCGCCGCCCTGGATCGGCATGGGCAAGTTCATCTGCGTGGGCCTGAACTACGCCGACCATGCCGCCGAGGCCGGCATGCCGGTGCCGGCCGAGCCGGTGCTGTTCACCAAGCACACCAGCACCGTGGTCGGCTGCAACGACCCGGTGGTGCTGCCCCAGGGCTCCACCAAGACCGACTGGGAGGTGGAGCTGGGCGTGGTCATCGGCGCGCAGGCGCGCTATGTGTCCGAGGCCGACGCGCTGTCGCATGTGGCGGGTTACTGCGTCGTGAACGATGTCTCGGAGCGCGAGTACCAGCTTGAGCGCGGCGGCACCTGGGACAAGGGCAAGGGCTGCGACACCTTCGGCCCGATCGGCCCCTGGCTGGTGACGGCCGACGAGGTGCCCGACCCGCAGAACCTGCCGATGTGGCTGGACGTGAACGGCACGCGCCACCAGAACGGCAGCACCCGCACCATGGTGTTCGGCGTTGCGCACCTGGTCAGCTACATCAGCCGCTTCATGACCCTCTATCCAGGGGATCTGATCACCACAGGAACTCCGCCAGGAGTGGGAATGGGTCACAAACCGCAACCGTTGTACTTGAGGGCCGGCGATAAAATGACACTCGGGATCAGCGGCCTGGGGCAACAGAACCAGACGGTGTACGCGTGGGATCCGGCCTTGATCGACGGCTGATCATCTAACCGGTTTGGTACGCGACCTGATGCCCACGACAAGAACGCGTCGCCGGGGATGGCCACCGGCGGCTTCATGGGGGGGAAACCCATCGAAGGCCAACAGGTCATGCAGACTCGAACCGTCACCATCTACACCGGCACCCGCATCCGCGTGCCCGAGCACATCCAGCGCATCGACACGCACAGCACGCACGGCTGGCAGATGCGTTACGGCCAGCCCACGCTGTTCTTCAGCGACGGCCAGGGCACGGGCATGGGGCCGCGCCCGGCGCTCAAGCGGGCGATCGAGTCGCTGCGCCAGCGCATCGCCGAGCTGCCCGCGCCCACCGGGCTGCAGCGAGGCACCAGCCCCAACAAGCAGAACGATCTGCCGGTGGGCATCAGCGGCCCGATCCTGCGCCAGCGGCCGGGCCGCTCGGTGCCCGAGTGCCACTTCTCGGTCAACCTGCCGCGCTACGGCGGCCGGCCGCTGCGCCGCAGCGTCTACATCGCCAACCAGAACACCTATTCGCCCGAGCGCTACACCGACGCCCTCAATTCCGCACTCGACATGCGGCGCAGGGCCGAGGAGCAGTACCAGCTCGATGCCACCGCCGCCAAGCGGCGCGCCGCCGCCAAGCTGTGAGCGCCTCGGCGTTTGCGGGCTGGGGGCACACAGGAGCCCCCGATGACCACACCCGCACCGCCCACCATCCGCATCCACCCCGCTGACAACGTCGTCATCGCCCGCCGCCAGTTGCTGGGCGGCACGGTGCTGGCCGACGAGGGCGGGCTCACCACCACCGGCCTGGTGCCGCCTGGCCACAAGCTGGCCACCGCAGCCATCGCCGCCGGCGCGGCGGTGCGCCGCTACAACCAGGTGATCGGCCATGCAACCCAGGCCATCGCGCCGGGCCAGCATGTGCACAGCCACAATCTGGCTTTCCTCGAAAACCCGGCCAGCGCCGAGCGGGTGCATGAGGTGGGCGCGGGTGCGCTGCCCACCGCCTTCGTGCCCGAGCCGGCCAGCTTCCAGGGCATCGTGCGGGCCGACGGGCGGGTGGCCACGCGCAACTACATCGGTGTGCTGACCAGCGTGAACTGCTCGGCCACGGCGGCGCGGGCGATCGCCGACCACTTCAGGCGCGACATCCGCCCGGAAGCACTGGCAGCGTTTCCCAATGTGGACGGCGTGGTGGCGCTGACCCACGGCATGGGCTGCGCCACCGACAGCGAGGGCGAAGAGCTGCGGGTGCTGCGCCGCACCCTGGGCGGCTATGCGCGGCACGCCAACTTTGCTGCCGTGCTGGTGGTGGGCCTGGGCTGCGAGACCAACCAGATCCAGGGCTTGATCGCGCAGGAAGGCCTGCAAGAGGGCGCCAAGCTGGTGGCCTTCAGCATCCAGGACACCGGTGGCACCGCACGCACCGTGGCGCGCGGCATCGCGTTGATCCAGGGCATGCTGCCCGAGGCCAACCGGGTGCAGCGCCGGCCGGTGCCGGCAAGCCACCTGGTGGTGGGCCTGCAGTGCGGCGGCAGCGATGGCTACAGCGGCATCAGCGCCAACCCGGCACTGGGCGCGGCGGTGGACCGGCTGGTGCGCCATGGCGGCACCGCCATCCTCAGCGAGACGCCCGAGATCTACGGCGGCGAGCACCTGCTGACCCGCCGCGCCGCCAGCCCGGCGGTGGCCGAGAAGCTGCTGGCGCGCATCCGCTGGTGGGAGGCCTACACCGCGCGCAACGGCATGACCATGGACAACAACCCGTCGGCCGGCAACAAGGCCGGCGGGCTGACCACCATCCTGGAGAAGAGCCTGGGCGCCATCGCCAAGAGCGGCACCACCCGGCTGCAGGATGTCTACGAGTTTGCCGAGCGCATCACCGCGCGTGGTTTCGTCTACATGGATTCACCGGGCTACGACCCGGTGTCGGCCACCGGCCAGGTCGCCAGCGGCGCCAATCTCATCTGCTTCACCACCGGCCGCGGCTCGGCCTACGGCTGCGCGCCCAGCCCCAGCCTGAAGCTGGCCACCAACACCGCGCTGTGGCAGAAGCAGGAAGAAGACATGGACATCAACTGCGGCGGCGTCGTCGATGGCACGGAGACGGTGGATGAAGCCGGTGAGCGCATCTTCCGCCTGATGCTGGCCACGGCGTCCGGCCAGCCGACAAAGAGCGAGCAGCATGGCTACGGGCAGAACGAGTTCGTGCCCTGGCAACTCGGCGCGGTGATGTAGGCCCACCGGCGCAGCGCCTGCGGCGGCCTGGCGGAGCCACGATCCGCAGCGTGCATTCGGCGGGTTCGTCGCGGGTTCGTCGGGGGGTTCCTCGCGGCTTCGTCGCGGGTTCATCGCAACTTTGCGCGGCTCGGCGCCAGGGCCTTGCAGTTCGTCGCTGGCGGGTCGCGCCGCGCCGGGGTTTGGCCGACAGTGCAGTCATTGCAACGCGCCAACCCCAAGGAGCCGCACCATGAACAAGCCTTCGATCTCTCTGGCCCCGACGCAGCAGCTGGCCTCGCTGCTGCTGTCCGCCCTGCTCACCGCTGGCGTGCTGTTCTCGCTGGGGGCGCAGGCCGACGTGCGCCACGGCCTCGCCATCGCCCAGGCCGGCAGCCAGCAGCTGTGCGCGGCACCGCTGCGTGCGGCGCGCTCCTGATGGCCATGCGCTCAGTGCGCAGTCAGCACGTAGATGTCGGTGTCGGGCAGCAAGGCCCGCAGCGCCTGGAAGGCACCGTCGGCCAGGAAAGCGCCGCCGCACTGCGGGCTGACCGAAAGCGTCAACTCCACCTCGCCGGGCTGCAGCGTCAGGGCCTGCACCCGGCCGGCACCTGCAGCGCCCAGGGCCGCAGCCAGCGCATCCAGCAGGCGTTGCACCTGGTCGGCCGGGCCGCTCAGTTGCGGCGCGGCACAGGGGTCGCCCGGCACATCCCGGCACACCGGGCCCTGGCTGGCCGCGTGCAG
>JBBRVT010000320.1:0-5482 GCA_038246615.1 Burkholderiales bacterium | reverse complement strand
TGGTGGCCCAGCTGGCGGCGCAGAACGCGGTGGAGGGCGCCGGCCTGCTGGACGCGGGCACGCAGAACTTCCAGGTGCGGGTGCAGGGTGCGCTGCGCTCGGTCGACGACCTGCGGCGCCTGCCGATCCGTGCGGTCAACAACGCCACCGGCCAGGCCAGCACGCTGCGCCTGGGCGACATCGCCGACATCCGCCGCGGCAGCATCGACCCGCCGGCGGTGAAGGTGCGCCACCAGGGCAAGCAGGTCATCGCGCTGGGCGTGTCCATGGCCAAGGGCGGCGACATCGTCGACCTGGGCAAGGCTCTGCAGGCGCGGGTGGCGCAGCTGCGCGCCGACCTGCCGGCCGGCATCACGCTGGAGCAGGTGCAGGACCAGCCGGCTGCCGTCACCCGCTCGGTCAACGAGTTCGTGCGCGTGCTGCTGGAGGCGGTGGTGGTGGTGCTGGCGGTCAGCTTCCTCAGCCTGGGGCTGCACACCCGGCCAGGGTTTCTGAAGTTCAGCATCGACATCTGGCCCGGCCTGGTGGTGGGCATCACCATCCCGCTGGTGCTGTCCATCACCTTCATCGTCATGTTCTATTGGGGGGTGGGCCTGCACAAGATCAGCCTGGGCAGCCTGATCATCGCGCTGGGCCTGCTGGTGGACGACGCCATCATCGCGGTGGAGATGATGGTGCGAAAACTGGAGGAGGGCTGGGACAAGAAGGCCGCCGCCGCCTACGCCTACGAGGTGACCAGCATGCCGATGCTGACCGGCACCTTGATCACCGCAGCCGGCTTTCTGCCGATCGGAATGGCCAAGTCGGTCACCGGCGAGTACACCTTCGCCATCTTCGCCGTCACCTCGGCTGCGCTGGTCATCAGCTGGGTGGTGTCGGTGTACTTCGTGCCCTACCTGGGCGCCTGGCTGCTGCACACCCGCAAGCAGGTGGCCGGTCAGCCGCACGAGCTGTTCGACACGCCGTTCTACGCGCGCTTCCGCCGGTTGGTCGACAGCTGCGTGCGCCACCGCTGGATCACGCTGGCCCTGACGCTGGCGCTGTTCTGCGGCGGCGTCTTTGCGCTGGGCAAGGTGCAGCAGCAGTTCTTCCCGGATTCCAGCCGGCCCGAGATCCTGGTCGACCTGTGGCTGCCCGAGGGCAGCTCCCAGCGCGAGACCGAGGCGCTGGCGCAGCGTTTCGAGGCGCGCATGCAGCAGGAGCCTGACCTGCAGAGCGTCACCCTCTGGATCGGCGCTGGCGTGCCGCGCTTCTACCTGCCGCTGAACCAGATCTTTCCGCAGTCCAACGTCAGCCAGGCCATCCTGTTGCCCAAGGACCTGGCGGCACGCGAGCGCGTCCGCCAGAAGCTGCCCACGCTGCTGGCCGAAGAGTTCTCGGAAGCCCGCGCGCGGGTCAAGGTGCTGCCCAACGGCCCGCCGGTGGACTACCCGGTGATGTTCCGCGTGCTGGGCGACGATGGCGCGGTGGTGCGCCAGTACGGCGACCAGGTCAAGGCCATCCTGGCGGGCCACCCCGCCATGCGCGGCGTCAACGACAACTGGAACGAGCAGATCAAGACCCTGCGCCTGCAGATCGACCAGGACAAGGCGCGGGCGCTGGGCGTCACCAGCCAGTCGATCGCGCAGGGCTCGCGCGGGGGCTTGAGCGGCACCACGGTGGGCCAGTACCGTGAGGGCGACAAGCTCGTCGACATCGTGCTGCGCCAGCCGCTGGAAGAGCGCAATGTGCTCACCGACATCGGCAACGCCTTCGTGCCCACCAGCAGCGGCCGCACCATTGCGCTGGCCCAGATCGCCCAGATCGAGCTGGCCTGGGAGCCCGGCGTGCTGTGGCGCGAGGGCCGGCAGTACGCCATCACCGTGCAGGGCGACGTGATCGACGGCGTGCAGGGCCCGACCATCACCCAGGCGGTGTGGCCGCAGTTGCAGGCGCTGAAGGCGACCATGCCACCCGGCTACGACATCCGCATCGCCGGCACGCAGGAGCAGAGCAGCAAGGGCACCGGCAGCATCATCGCCGGCCTGCCGATCATGCTGTTCATCATCTTCACGCTGCTGATGCTGCAGTTGCACAGCTTCTCGCGGGCGATGCTGGTATTCCTCACCGGCCCGCTGGGCATTGCCGGCGTGGCGGCGGCGCTGCTGCTGTTCGACCGGCCATTCGGCTTCGTCGCGCTGCTGGGGGTGATCGCGCTGATGGGCATGATCATGCGCAACTCGGTGATCCTGATCGACCAGATCGAGCAGGACCGCGCCCGCGGCCTGCCGGCGTGGGACGCCATCGTCGAGGCGGCGGTGCGGCGCTTCCGGCCGATCGTGCTGACGGCGGCCGCTGCGGTGCTGGCGATGATCCCGCTCACCCGCAGCGTGTTCTGGGGCCCGATGGCGGTGGCCATCATGGGCGGGCTGATCGTGGCCACCGCGCTGACGCTGCTGGCGCTGCCGGCCATGTATGCGGCATGGTTCCGGGTGCGGCGCCCGGAGCCCGCCGGTCCGGAGGTGGCTGCGGGCTAGAATCGCCGGTTCCCCGGCGTGTCCGGCAGCCGTGCACGAAGCCGTGTGCAGCTGCCGCCCTCCAAGATTTCCCGCGCGGGTGGCGAAATCGGTAGACGCACCAGGTTTAGGTCCTGACGCCTTCACGGGCGTGCCGGTTCGAGTCCGGCCCCGCGCACCAGCCCCAACCCTTTCAGCGAGTTCCCCATGGCTGTCACTGTCGAAACCCTTGAAAAGCTCGAGCGCCGCATCACGCTGCTGATCCCGGCCAATGAATTCAACACCGAGATCGAGACCCGGCTGAAGAAACTGTCCCGCACCGTCAAGGCCGACGGCTTCCGCCCCGGCAAGGTGCCGATGTCGGTGGTCGCCCAGCGCTACGGCTATTCGGTGCAGAGCGAGGTGATGAACGACAAGATCGGCCGGGCCTTCGCCAACGCCGCCAACGGGGCCCAGCTGCGCGTGGCCGGCGTGCCGCGCGTGACGCCCAAGGACGGCGCACCCGAGGGCCAGCTGGCCTTCGACGCCACCTTCGAGGTGTACCCCGAGGTGACCCTGGGTGATCTGAGGAGCGTCGAAGTCGAGCGCTTCAGCAGTGAGGTGACCGAGGCCGCGATCGACCGCACGGTCGACATCCTGCGCAAGCAGCGCCGCACCTTCGCCCAGCGCCCGGCTGCCGAAGGCGCCGCCGAGACCGACCGCGTCACCATCGACTTCGAAGGCAAGATCGACGGCGAGACTTTCTCCGGCGGCAAGGCCGAGGCCTTCCAGTTCATCATCGGTGAAGGCCAGATGCTGGAGCAGTTCGACAAGGCCGTGCGCGGCATGAAGGTGGGTGACAACAAGACCTTCCCGCTGCAGTTCCCCGAGGACTACCACGGCAAGGACGTGGCCGGCAAGGAAGCCGACTTCCTGGTGACGGTGAAGAAGATCGAGGCGCAGCACCTGCCCGAACTGAACGAGCCCTTCATCCAGAGCCTGGGCATCGCAGCCGGCACGGTGGAGGGGCTGCGTGCCGACGTGAAGAAGAATCTGGAGCGCGAGGTCAAGTTCCGCGTGCTGGGCCGCAACAAGGGCGCGGCGATGGACGCACTGCTGAAGGTGGCCACGCTGGACGTGCCCAAGGCCCTGGTCGACAACGAGCTGGAGCGCCTGGTGGCCGGTGCCCGTGACGACCTGAAGCAGCGTGGCATCAAGGACGCCGACAAGGCGCCGATCCCCAGTGAGCTGTTCCAGCCGCAGGCCGAGCGCCGCGTGCGCCTGGGCCTGGTGGTGGCCGAGCTGGTGCGCGCCAACAGCCTGCAGGCCAAGCCTGAGCAGCTGCAGGCGCACATCGAAGAGATGAGCCAGAGCTACGAGAAGCCCGCCGACGTGATGCGCTGGTACCTGTCAGACCGCCAGCGCATGGCCGAAGTGGAGGCGGTGGTGATCGAGAACAACGTCACCGCCCATGTCTTGAGCCTGGCCACGGTGGCCGACAAGGCCCTGCCTTTCGACGAGTTGATGACCGCCTGAGCCTGGCCCTGGCCGCCCGTCCGGGGTGGGCAGGGCGCGTGGGCAGCATTCCGCCAGGGGCGCACGACTGACCGGTCTGCGCCCCTTTTTTCATCGCCTGCAAGCCCCTGGGCAGGGGGCCATAATCGGCGCAGACATTTCATCCGAGGAAAGCCATGAGTGCATTGGAGACGCAAGCCCTGGGCATGGTGCCCATCGTCATCGAGCAATCGGGACGGGGCGAACGCGCCTACGACATCTACAGCCGCCTGCTGCGCGAGCGCATCATTTTCCTGGTCGGCCCGGTGAACGACGGTACCGCCAACCTGGTGGTGGCGCAGATGCTGTTCCTGGAGAGCGAGAACCCCGACAAGGACATCTTCCTGTACATCAACAGCCCGGGCGGCAGCGTCAGCGCCGGCCTGTCGATCTACGACACGATGAACTTCATCAAGCCCGATGTCAGCACCCTGTGCATGGGCATGGCCGCCAGCATGGGCAGCTTTTTGCTGATGGCCGGCGCCAAGGGCAAGCGCATCTCGCTGCCGAACGCCAAGATCATGATGCACCAGCCTTCGGGCGGGGCACAGGGCCAGGCCACCGACATCGAAATCACTGCGCGCGAGATCATCAAGACGCGCGAGCAACTCAACCGCATCTACGCCGACCGCACCGGCCAGACCTACGAGAAGATCGCCGCCGACATGGAGCGTGATTACTACATGTCGCCCGAAGAGGCCAAGGCCTACGGCCTGATCGACCAGGTGATCGCCAAGCGCGGCTGATCACTTGCCTGCGGCGCCAAGCATGCCGCTGCGGGCGATCGATCCACCATCAAAATTCCTGTTTACCGCCTGAGCAAAGCACACTTTCACACATGGCCGACAAGAAGGGCGCCTCCGGCGAAAAAGTCCTGTACTGCAGCTTTTGCGGCAAGAGCCAGCATGAGGTGAAGAAGCTCATTGCCGGCCCGTCGGTGTTCATCTGCGACGAGTGCATCGAACTGTGCAACGACATCATCCGTGACGAGGCGCCCACCGAGGTCGGCGGCGCCAAGGCGGCCAAGTCGGACCTGCCCGCGCCGCTGGAGATCAAGACCACGCTGGACCAGTACGTGATCGGCCAGGATTCGGCCAAGCGCACCTTGGCAGTGGCGGTCTACAACCACTACAAGCGCCTGAAGTTCATCGCGGCCAATGCCAAGGAAGATGTGGAGCTCACCAAGAGCAACATTCTCCTGATCGGCCCCACCGGGTCGGGCAAGACCCTGCTGGCGCAGACCCTGGCCAAGCTGCTGAACGTGCCCTTCGTGATTGCCGATGCCACCACGCTGACCGAAGCCGGCTACGTGGGCGAGGACGTCGAGAACATCATCCAGAAGCTGCTGCAGAACTGCAACTACGACGTCGAGCGTGCGCAGCGCGGCATCGTCTACATCGACGAGATCGACAAGATCAGCCGCAAGGCCGACAACCCCAGCATCACCCGCGATG
>JBBRVT010000319.1:0-5492 GCA_038246615.1 Burkholderiales bacterium | reverse complement strand
GCAACCGCGCCAGGAAGGCCGCCACGCAAGGGCCGAACAGTGCATGCCCTGCCACCCAGGCATGGTTGGCAGCGGCGATGCTGTCGGCGCGGGCCAGCAGCGGCTGCAAGTCGGCAGCGGTGGGCAGCACATCGCCATCGGCCACCCAGCCGTTGCGGCCGCGGGTCACCAGTTCATGGTTGGCGGGCAGGTCCGACAGGATCGGGATGCAGCCATGGGCCATGGCCTCCAGCACCGACACCGACACCGAATCACTGGCCGGCAGGCTGGCATACCAGCGGGCGCGGGCATACCAGCCTGCCTGGGTGGCGGCGTCGACCCGGCCGATGAACTGCACCTGGTCAGCCAAGCCCAGCGCCGCCGCCTGCTGCTGCAGCGCCGGGCGCAGCGCGCCGTCGTTGGCCACCACCAGCCGCGCATCAGGCCAGGCCTGTGCAAGGCCCGCAAACAGCGCCAGCACCCGATCGGGCCGGTAAAGGGTTTCCAGGCCGCGGTTGGCGAAGACCAGGTGGTCTTGCTTGTCGCCAGGCGCCGACAGCGCCGGCAAGGCCTCCAGCCCGAACGGGAAGGTCATCACCTCGCCGGCGCCCAGGGCCTGCATGGCACGCGTCATCACCTGTGAGTCGCTGGTGGCCAGGGCGCAGGCAGCCAGCACCCGGCGGGTGATCCAGCGCATCAGGCGGCTGTGCTGCGGCGTCACCAGGATGTCCGACCCCCAGGCCGAGCCCACCACCCGCCCTGGCGCGCCCAGCCACCGGGTGGCCAGCCAGGCCAGCGTGCCGTGCGAGCTGAGGTAGTGGGCATGGATCCAGTCGGGCCGCACGGTCTTGAGCCATGCCGCCAGCCGCGGCAACTGGCGCAGCAGCGCGGCGTTGCCGCCGTCGAAGCGCGGCCGGGTGTTCAGCGCCAGCCGGCGCTGGGCCGGCACCAGCGCATCGAAGCCCGGCGCAAAGCCGCGCGACGAGGCTGCCCAGAGCTCCACCTGCGGCGCCAGCGCGCGCGCCCACTTCAGCAGGTGCGGGCTGTCACCGTCACCCAGCAGCACCAGCCTCATGTTGGGGCACCCGGCGGCAGCACCGGCCGGGCGCCGGCCCAGGCCTCGTAGTGGGCACGCAGCGCGGGCTCGGCGTCCAGCCAGCGCTGGTCGCCCGCGCGCGCATCGCCCACCACCACTGCCGGGTTGCCGGCGATCAGGCTGTGCGCCGGGTAGCTGCCGCGCAGCACGCTGCCGGCACGCACGATGCAACCCGCGCCCAGCGTGGTGCCCGGCTCCAGCAGGCTGTGCGGGCCGATGAAGCACCAGGGCCCGATGGCCACCGGCCCAGCCACCCAGCCCGGGCGCGGCTGGCCGGCCGGCCACAGCACATAGGCCTTGGCGAGCAGGCGCTGGGCGCGGTGCGAGCTGTGGGTGACGATGCTGACATGGTGGGTGATCTGCACGCCGTCGCCCACCGCCACGCCGCCGCTGGCCTCGATGAAATTGAAGGCACCGATGAACACATGGTCGGCCAGCGCCAGCCGGTCTGCATGCTCGATGCAGGTGCTGGGTGCGATGCGGGTGTCGGGCAGCCAGCGGCCCTGCGACAGCTCGCCGAAAACCACGCGGTGCAGCAGCGCGTTGGCCAGCCAGCGGCGCCAGCGGTTGAGGTGGCCGCGCCAGACAGGCATCAAGCCGCCTTGGTCGCCAGCGGCCAGGTGGCCAGGCGCAGAAAGTACCAGCCGAAATACACGGCCATGGCCGCCGACACGGCCCAGCCTGCACCGCGCAGCCCGTCCCAGGCCAGGCCGCCGGCCAGCGCCGCCACGAACACCCCTTGGCCCACCAGCGCCAGTTTCAGCGCCCAGGCCTGGGCGTGCCAGGCCATGGTGACCACACCCAGCGGTGACGCGACGAAATGCAGGCCGATGTACAGCGCCAGCGCGCGCGCCAGTTCGCCGGCCTGCACCCAATCCGGCCCGAAGGCCCAGACGAACAGCGCAGGCCCCAGCCACCACAGCAGCGCCACCAGCGGCGCGGCCAGCAGTGCGAGCAGGGCCATGGTGCGCAGCACCAGCGCACGGCCTGCGGCGGTGCAGCCCGGCGCGGCGCCATCGGCCGGCGCCAGGCGCGGGTACAAGGCCTGCGACACCGCACCGCCCACCAGCGTGGCCGGCGCCTTCAGGTAGCGCAGCGCCAGGCCCCAGGCACCGGCCGCCGCCGGCCCCAGGCTGGCGGCGATCAGCGCCACGGCCAGGGTGTCCTGCAAGGCACCCAGAAAGGCATGCGGCGTGTTCAGCAGCGGAAAGCTGCGGTGCAGCCGCGCCACCGCCTGCCATTGCGCCCGCGCCGCCCGCGCCGGGCCCGGCCAGCCCAGCACCGCCAGCGCGGCCAGCGCGGCGGCGATAGGCGCGGCGATCAGGCCAACGACCCCCGCCTGCAGAAGCCCGGCGCCCACCTGCAGCAGCGCGCCGCCGCCGTGCTGCAGCACCCGGGCGACGGCCAGGCCGTGAAAGCGCTGCGCCCGCGTGGCGTTCAACGTGGCGAGCGAGACCAGGCCCAGCGCGCCCACCGCTGCGGGCAGCCACAGCGGCCAGGCGGCGCCAAGCCACAGCGCCCAGGCGATGCCGGCCACGGCAGCCAGTGCGGTGCTGACGGCCAGCAGGCGCAGGCACAGCGCCCGCAGCGCGCTGGCCTCGGCCTCGTCGCGCGACATCGGCAACGCAAATTCATAGCGCGCACAGGCGACCACCGCCAGGTTGGCCGCCACTGCGGCAAACAGGTGGTACAGGCCGAAACTGGCGGGGCTGAACAGGCGCGTGAGCCAGGGGCCCAGCAGCAGCGGCAGGGCCTGCGCCAGAACGCCGCCGGCCAGCAGGGTGAGCACGGCGCGCCGCATCGGCCCGGTGGTGGCGCCAGCGCCTCAGGCCGGCACGGCTGCGGCTGCCACGGCCTGCGCCAGCGCAGCGACCACGCGGTCCTGGTCAGCCTCGCTGAGGTCGGCGCTCATCGGCAGGCTCAGCACCCGCTGCGCGGCGGCGATGCTGTGCGGGTTGCAGTCCGGGCAGCAGTCGGCGGCGTAGGCAGGCTGGTGGTGCAGCGGCTTGGGGTAATGCACGGCGGTGGGCACGCCGGCTGCCTGCAGCGCCCGCTGCACCGCCGGGCGGTGGTCGACCAGTACGGTGTACTGGGCCCAGACGCAATCACGGTCTGGCCGCACCGCCAGCAGTTGCACGGGGATGCCCGCTGCGCGGATCAGCGCGGCGTAGCGGTCACCGAGGGCCTGGCGCCGCGCCAACTCCCAGTCGAAGCGGGCCAGCTTGGCGAGCACCACCGCGCACTGCAGCGTGTCCATGCGCCCGCCCACGCCGACGCGGGTGTGGTGGTAGCGGCCGCTCTGGCCATGCACGCGGATCTCGCGCGCGGCCTGGGCAATCGCCGCATCGCTGGTGAACAGCGCGCCGCCGTCGCCATAGCAACCCAGCGGCTTGCTGGGGAAGAAGCTGGTGGCCGCAATGGTGCTGACGTTGCAACTGTGGCGCGCCGGCCCGCCGCCGGGCCGCCCCAAGGCGGGCCCGCCCCCTTGGGGGGCAGCCCTTGTACCCAAGGGCATGGGGGCACCCCGGTAGGTGGCGCCGAAGCTCTGCGCCGCATCCTCGATCACCACCAGGCCGTGGCGGGCGGCGATGGCGTTGATGGCGTCCATGTCGGCCACTTGGCCATACAGGCTGACCGGCATGATCGCCTTGGTGCGGGCTGTCACCTTGGCCTCGATCAGCGCCGCGTCGATGTTGCAGGTGTCGGGTTCGATATCGACGTAGACCGGCTTGCCGCCCAGCAACACGATCACCTCGGCGGTGGCGGCAAAGGTGAAGGGCGTGGTGATGACCTCGTCGCCGGGCCGCAGGCCGATGGCCATCAGCGCGATCAGCAGGGCCTCGGTACCGCTGGCCACCGCCACGCAGTGGGCTGCGCCGGTGCGTGCGGCCAGCGCCTGTTCCATCTCGGCCACCTCGGGGCCCATGATGTACTGGCCATGGTCGAGCACCCGCTGGATGCGGGCGTCGACGTCGGTCTTCAGCGCGGCGTACTGGGCCTTGAGGTCGGTGAATTGCATGCTGGTTTCAACAGTCGCTCAAACAATCAGGGTGAGCGTGCGGCCATCGAGTCGATAGCGCTCGCCGGTGGCGGGACAGACGGCTTCGGCCTGGCCTTGCATCGGCAGCGCCAGCCGCTCGCCATGCCGGCTCATCCAGCCGACGTGCCGTGCCGGCACGCCGACCACCAGCGCAAACGCCGGCACGTCGCGGCTGACCACCGCGCCCGCGCCGACGAAGGCGTGCGCACCCACGGTGGTGCCGCACACGATGGTGCAGTTGGCACCCAGGGTGGCGCCGCGCTGGACCAGCGTGCGCCGGTATTCGGCCTTGCGCACCACCGCGCTGCGCGGGTTGTGCACGTTGGTGAACACCATGCTGGGGCCGCAGAAGACATCGTCTTCCAGCGTCACCGCGTCGTACACCGACACGTTGTTCTGGACCTTCACGTTGTCGCCGATGGCCACATCGTTGCCCACGTACACGCCCTGGCCGAAGCTGCAGCCTCTGCCGATGCGCGCGCCGGCGCTGATGTGGGCGAAGTGCCACACCCGGCAGCCCGCGCCCAGTTGCGCGCCGTCGTCGACGATGGCGCTGGGGTGGATGGTGGTGTGGATGGTGGTGTGGATGCTCCCACCAGGCAACTGCAAAAAATCGGTCATCAATACTCGAGCGGCAGGTTGACCTTGGCGCCGTCGCGCGCCGAGCGGTACATCGCAATCAGCAATTCGAGCGACTTCAGCCCCTCGCGGCCGTCGGTCTCGGGCTCGCATTCGCCACGCAGGGTGCGGATCACGTTGTCGTAGTAAAGCGGGTGGCCATGGCCATAGACCGACGTGGTCTGGTAGCTGGCATCGTCCAGCCCGGCATCCATCGCATGCGGCGCGGCGAAGTCCCAGAGCTCGATCTTGTTCACCGCCACGCCGCCGATGCGCACCGTTCCATGCTCGCCCAGCACGGTGATCGAGCCTTCCAGGTTCTTGGGGTGGGTGAGCATGGTCACGTTGACCGAGCCCATCGCGCCGTTGCGCCAGCGCAGCGCGGCCACGCCGGTGTCTTCCACCTCGATGTGGCGCGCCAGCGTGCCGGTGTAGGCCATCACGCTCTCGACCGGGCCGATCAGCCAGTCGAGCAGGTCGATGTAGTGGCTGGCCTGGTTCATGAACGCGCCGCCGTCGAACTCCCAGGTGCCACGCCAGGCGGCCGAGTCGTAGTAGCTCTGCGGCCGGGCCCAGAACACATTGACGGTGACCATGTACAGCCGGCCGAAGCGCCCGGCCTGCAGCGCCTGGCGCAGCAGCTGCAGCGTGCGGTTGCGCCGGTTCTGCTTGACGACGAACAAGCGCACGCGCGCCTCGTCGCAGGCCTTCACCATCGCCTGGCCGTCGGCCCAGCGGGTGGCCATGGGCTTCTCGGTC
>JBBRVT010000318.1:0-5507 GCA_038246615.1 Burkholderiales bacterium | reverse complement strand
GCCACTACCAGGGCGATGTGCTGCAACCCAGGCCGGCCTTTGCCCGCGACCTGACGCAGGAAGCCGGCGCGGCCGCCGAGCGCGCCCGCGCCGAGCTGCACGCCGGCCAGGGGATCTGAAGGGATCTGAAATGAGCGCCATTGCCCTGTACGCCCGCGCCACCGCCGGCTTCGACGACCGCGTGGCCACCGCGTTGCAGCGCCTGCGCGACGCCGCCGCAGCGCACCCTGGCCGCATCGTGCAGGCCACCAGCCTGGGCGCCGAGGACATGGTGGTGACCGACCTGATCGCCCGCCATGCGCTGCCGATCGATGTAGCCACGCTGGAGACCGGCGCGCTGCATGCTGAAACGGTGGCACTGATCAGCACCATCACCCGGCACTACGGCATACCCGTGGCGGTGTTCAAGCCGCAGGCCGAAGCCGTCCTGCAGTTCGTGCACAACAACGGCGCCGAGGCCATGTTCCGCAGCCTGGACTTGCGCAAGGCCTGCTGCGGCATCCGCAAGATGGAGCCACTTGCTCGCATGCTGGACGGCCGCAGCGCCTGGGTGACCGGCCTGCGCCGCGCGCAGAGCAGCGCCCGTGGCGAGGTGCCCTTTGTTGACATCGACGAGGCCGGCCGTGCCAAGCTGAATGTGCTGGCCGACTGGAGCTGGGCCGATGTGTGGCATTACATCCAGCTGCATGCGGTGCCGACCAACCCGCTGCACGACCAGTTCATGCCCAGCATCGGCTGCGCGCCCTGCACCCGTGCCATCGCCGTGGGCGAGCCCTTCCGCGCCGGCCGCTGGTGGTGGGAAAGCGATGACGCCAAGGAATGCGGCTTGCATGTCAAGCCGCAATCCGACGACGCACCAGCGTCGTCGCTCTCGCAGAGCGAGAGCAGCGGCAGCGCTTCGGCGCAGGCGCATGTCGGCGAAGCCGGCGTGAAGGCTGCGACAGCAGCCGGCCGAAGCCAAAGTGAATCACTGAAGGAATGTGGTCTGCACGTGAGGCAGGGCGCAGTGCCAGCGCCTGTTGCATCTTCCGTTTCAAGCCTGGAAGGACAGCGCGCATGAATGCCCGCGTCAACCTCGACACCCTGCTGCCGCAGCTGGACCACAGCCACCTGGATTGGCTGGAAGAGGAAGCGATCTTCATCCTGCGGGAGGTGGCGGCCAGCTTCGAGCGCCCGGGCCTGCTGTTTTCCAGCGGCAAGGACAGTTGCGTGGTGCTGCACCTGGCCGAAAAGGCCTTCAAGCGCCAGCTCAGTGGCCAGGGTGCGCGGCCCGGCTTTGCCGGCAAGCTGCCCTTCCCGCTGCTGCATGTGGACACCGGCCACAACTTCCCCGAGGTGATCCGGTTCCGCGACGAGCGCATCGCCGAGCTGGGCGAGCGCCTGCTGGTGGGCCACCTGGAAGACAGCATGCGGCGTGGCACGGTGCGCCTGGCGCACCCGCTGGAGTCACGCAACGGCCACCAGACGGTGACGCTGCTGGAGGCGATCGAAGCGCACCGTTTCGACTGCCTGATCGGCGGTGCGCGCCGCGACGAGGAAAAGGCACGCGCCAAGGAGCGCATCTTCAGCCACCGCGACAGCTTCGGCCAATGGCAGCCCAAGGAGCAGCGGCCCGAGTTGTGGACACTGTTCAACACCCGCCATCGGCCTGGCGAGCACTTCCGCAGCTTCCCGATCAGCAACTGGACCGAGCTGGACGTGTGGCTGTACATCGCCCGCGAGAACATCCCGCTGCCCGGGCTGTATTACGCCCACCAGCGCGAGGTGGTCCGCCGCAAGGGCCTGCTGGTGCCGCTGACCGAGGTGACCCCGCCCGAGCCCGGCGAAACGGTGGAGACCGCCACCGTGCGCTTTCGCACCGTGGGCGACATGACCTGCACCTGCCCGGTGGAAAGCACCGCCGCCGATGCCGCCGACATCGTCGCCGAGACGCTGACCGTGACGGTGAGCGAGCGCGGCGCCACCCGCATGGACGACCGCACCAGTGACTCCTCGATGGAACGCCGCAAGAAAGAGGGCTATTTCTGATGCGCGCCGTGCCCGATGTCGCCGATGCGGCCACGGCTGACCACCGCGCCTTGCGCTTCCTCACCGCTGGCAGCGTCGACGACGGCAAGAGCACGCTGATCGGCCGCCTGCTGTTCGAGAGCCAGGCCATCCTGGCGGACCAGCTCGACGTGCTGGCCCGGCGCGCCGCCGGCGAGCCGATCGACCTGAGCCTGCTGACCGACGGCCTGGAGGCCGAGCGCGAACAGGGCATCACCATCGACGTGGCCTACCGCTACTTCGCCACCCGCAGCCGCAAGTTCATCATCGCCGACGCGCCGGGCCATGAGCAGTACACCCGCAACATGGTGACCGCCGCTGCCGGCAGCGACGCTGCGGTGGTGCTGGTGGACATCACCAAGGTCGACTGGCGTTCCGGCGTGGTGCAACTGCTGCCGCAGACCCGCCGCCACGCCTTGTTGGCGCACCTGCTGCGTGTGCCCAGCATCGTCTTTGCCGTCAACAAGCTGGACGCGGTGGACGACCCGCAGGCCGCCTTCGAGGCCACCCGCACTGCCCTGCAGGCGTTTGCGGCCGAGGCCGGCATCACCACGGTGGCCGGCATCCTGCCGGTGAGCGCGCTGCGTGGCGACAACGTCACCGTGCCGCTCGATGCGCCCTGGTGGCACGGCCCCAGCCTGCTGCAGTTGCTGGAGCAACTGCCCACCACGCAGGAGCGTACCGAAGGTGCCCTGCTGCAGCCGGTTCAGTACGTGGCGCGCGACGAAGCCGAGGCCGGCCAGGCCGCCTGCGGCGCAGGCCACCAGCCGCGGGTGTTCTGGGGCCGCATCGCCCATGGCAGCGTGCGCGCCGGCGATGCGGTGCAGGTGTTCCCCAGCGGTGAGCAGGCGGTGGTGGCCGAAGTGCGCCGCGCCGGCAGCAACGTCGCCAGTGCCCAGGCCGGCACATCGGCCGGCATCGTGCTCGACCGGCAGCTCGACATCTCGCGCGGCGACTGGATCGCCAGCCCCGGCGGCCTGCAGCCGGCGCAGCGCTTCACTGCCACCCTGGCCTGGCTGGACACCGAGCCGGCCACCATGGGCCGCAAGTACTGGGTGCGCCACGGCAACCGCTGGGTGCAGGCCCGCATCGGCGCCATCGCCCACCGGCTGGACATCCACGACCTGCAGCCGGTACCGGCCGAGGCGCTGCAGGTCAACGAGATCGGCGAGGTGACCATCGAGCTGCAGCAGCCGCTGCCGGTGGAGCCCTATGCCAGCAACCGCGTGGGCGGCGCGCTGATCGTCGTCGACCCGGCCAGCAACCGCACCAGCGGGGCCCTGCTGGTACGCTGTGCCGGGTGACCTGGCCCGCCACCCTGCCCGATGTCGCCCCCTGCCCGACCGGCGCCCGGGTGGTCTTCATCGGTGCCGGGCCGGGTGCAGCCGACCTGATCACCGTGCGCGGGGCGCAGCGCCTGGCGCAGGCCGAAGCGGTGCTGTTCGACGCGCTGACCGACCCCGCGCTGCAGGCGCTGGCGCCGCAGGCACGCTGGGTGGACGTGGGCAAGCGCGGCTTCGGCCATGCCACCGGCCAGGCGGCCATCAATGCGCTGCTGGTGCAGGCCGCCCGAGAGCATGCCCGCGTGGTCCGCCTGAAGGGCGGCGACCCCAGCGTCTTCGGCCGGCTGGAAGAAGAGATGCTGGCGCTGCAGCAGGCCGGCATCGCCTTCGAGGTGGTGCCCGGTGTCAGCGCGGCACTGGCCGCAGCGGCTGGCACGCAGCGCCCGCTTACCCGCCGGGGCGCCGGCCGCAGCGTGAGCCTGACCACGGCGATGACCCATCTGGGCGCGCTGCAGGCCACCCGCACCGCCGACACCGAGGTGTTCTACATGGCCGGCCGCCAGCTGGACGCGCTGTCAGCCAAACTGCTGCAGGCAGGCTGGCCCGATCACACCCCCGTGTGCGTGGTCTCGCGCGCTGGCTGGCACGATGCACTGACCACCGACCACACCGTGGCCAGCCTGGCCGACGCCACCGCGCCACATGCCGACCGCCCAGCGGTGGTGACGGTGGGTGCCGGCGCACGGCCCGTGGGCCCGGCAGTCGGGCCGCAAGACCCCTGATCCGGCGGGCCATCCACCTGCGGCCCGGCGCCGCCCCGCATAAAATCAGCGTGTTCATTGTTTGACGTGCGCCCAGGCGTCAACCCACCCGACCACCACACCTCCCCACGCCAATGACCCACGTCGTCCTCGAATCGTGCATCCGCTGCAAGTACACCGACTGTGTCGACGTGTGCCCGGTCGATTGTTTCCGCGAAGGCCCGAACTTCCTGACCATCGACCCCGATGAGTGCATCGACTGCGCGGTGTGCATCCCCGAGTGCCCGGTCAATGCCATCCTGCCCGAGGAAGACGTGCCGGCACATCAGATGGCGTTCATCAAGCTCAATGCCGATCTGGCCAAGAACTGGCCCAGCATCACCAAGCGCAAGGGGCCCCTGCCCGATGCCGACGACTGGAAAGACCGCAAGGACAAACTGTCCGAGCTGATCCGCTGAGCGGCCATGCCAGGGCTGGATGCCGCTGACGGCGCGGCCACTGCCGGGCCCATCGCCTGCGATGCGCTGGTCATCGGCGCCGGGCCGGTGGGCCTGTTCCAGGTGTTCCAGCTCGGCCTGCAGGGCATTGCTGCCGAGGTGGTCGACGCCCTGCCAGTACCCGGCGGGCAGTGCATCGAGCTGTATCCCGACAAGCCGATCTACGACATCCCTGCGGTGCAGGTGTGTACCGGGCGTGAACTGGTGGCTCGGCTGCTGCAGCAGATCACGCCGTTTGCGCCGCGGTTCCACCTCGGGCAGGAGGTGGCCGGCCTGCAGGTTCGCGACGACGGCCGCTTCAACCTGGCCACCAGTGCCGGCCAGCACTTCATCGCACGCACCGTGTTCATCGCCGCCGGCGTGGGCGCCTTTCAGCCCCGCAAGCTGCAGGCCGATGGCGCCGACAGCCTGCCCGGTGACCAACTGCTGTACCGCCTGGTTGAACCCGCCGCGCTGGCAGGCCGCCAGGTGCTGGTGGTGGGCGGCGAAGACGGTGCGGTGCAGGCAGCCGTGCAACTGGGCGATGCGCTGGCAGGTGCGCTGGCAGGTGCGCTGGCAGGTGCGCTGGCCGGTGCACCGGCGGGCGCGGCACCCTCGAGCGTCACCCTGCTGCACCGCCGCGCCACGCTGGTGGCCGAGGCAGGGCTGCTGGCCAGGCTGCAGGCCCACATCGACGCGGGCCGGCTGCGGTTCCAGGTCGGCCAGATCCTGTCGGTGCAGACCGCCTCCGGCCAGCCTGCGCGCCTGGTCGGCGTGCAGGTGGCCGACGGGAATGGACAGGCCCTGACCCTGTCCACCGACACCCTGCTGGTGCAACTGGGCATCAGCCCGAAGCTGGGGCCGATCAGCCAATGGGGCCTGGCCATGGAGCGCCGGCAACTGGTGGTGGATGCAGCGCACTTCGAGACCAGCACGCCGGG
>JBBRVT010000317.1:0-5568 GCA_038246615.1 Burkholderiales bacterium | reverse complement strand
TGCGCCACTTGCCACCAAGGCGCCTACAAGCCGCTGTACGGCGCGGCCATGGCCAAGGACCACCCGGAGCTGTTGACGCTCGGGCCGAAGGTGGCGAGCCTGGGCACTTCGCTGCCAGAGACCACACGCTCAGCGCTTCAGTCTGGCGCGGGCTCCAGCGACAAGGCGGGCGAGCAGGCCTCAGGTGTTGACCAGCTCACTGCTACCATGACCGCAACCATGACAGCCTCGCCGCCGGCAATCCTGGCCAACCGGGAGCTCGCCAGGAATCAGGCCGTCAAGGTGGGTGACACACTGCTGGCCGCAGATGCCTCGCAAGGCAAGGTCATGCTGGAGAAGCCGCTGCCGGTGGTTGCGGCCAATCTGGCAGGCGGTGACCCTGCAGCGCGCCAGGCGGAAGTCAAGGTCAAGTAACCGGCCTCCTGACCGGCCGAACCACCCACCAGAACGCGCGCCATGTGGACGACCGAGGCGATCAGCACAGCCGATGCATCAACAGGCAACGGCGCGCCAGGCACAGCGGCTGCGGCTGTGCTGCTGGCGCAGCCGCGCGGCTTCTGCGCAGGTGTGGTGCGTGCCATCGACATCGTCGAGCGCAGCCTGGCCCTGTATGGCGCGCCGGTCTATGTCTTCCACGAGATCGTGCACAACGGCCATGTCGTCGATGACCTGCGCAGCCGCGGCGTGGTGTTCGTCGACACGCTCGACGAGGTGCCGCCCGGTTCCCACACGGTGTTCAGTGCCCATGGGGTGTCGCAGGCGGTGGAGTGCCAGGCAGCAGAACGCAACCTGCAGGTGATCGACGCGACCTGCCCGCTGGTCACCAAGGTGCACCTGCAGGCCAAGCGCCACACCCGCGACGGCCGCACCCTCATCGTCATCGGGCACGCAGGCCATGAGGAGGTCGTGGGCACCATGGGCCAGGTGGCCGGTCCGGTGCATCTGGTCAGCGACGTGGCGGCGGTGGCGCTGCTGCCGCTGCAGCCAGACGCGCCGCTGGCCTATGTCACGCAGACCACGCTCAGCGTGGACGACACGCGCGACATCATCGCGGCACTCCGGCAGCGATTTCCGGGTATCGTCGGCGCAGAAACCGATGACATCTGCTACGCCACCCAGAACCGCCAGAACGCCGTGCGGGCCCTGACACAGACGGTCGATCTGATGCTGGTGGTCGGCGCCGCCAACAGTTCCAACTCTCGACGCCTGCGCGAGGTCGCTGCCCAACATGGCGTGCCCGCCCACCTGGTGCAGGATGAATGCGGCATCGACCCGCTGTGGCTGGCAGGTGCACGCCGCATCGGCGTTTCGGCCGGTGCCTCCACGCCTGAACTGCTGGTGCAGCGGGTGGCGCAACGCTTGCGGGAACTGGGCGCTGGGGAAGTGCACCAGGCCAGCGGGCTGGAAGAAAAGGTCATCTTCAGATTGCCCCTTGTGCTGCTGCGGCAAGCGGCTTGAGCCCTGGCGCCATGAGCCACCCGGCCGTGCCTGTGCTGCACAGAAGCACACCCCAATACCCGGCGGATCCGGTGACCGGCCCCTCCGCCCAGGGATCGGCGTTTCCCGGCCTGGACCCGCACCGGGCTGCGGCAGCGCCGACATCGGACCAGGTTGTGGTGGTCGTGCTGGCCGACATGGCCGACAGGTCCACCTTGTGGGGCTGGTCACGCCTGGTGCTGCAACGCTGGCCCTTGCGCCGCGTGCCCGGCCTGTGCTTTGCCAAGGTGCTCGGCAGCGGCCATGGTGGTGGTTTCAGCCTGCGCCCCAGCCGCACGCGGCAGGGCCTGTTCCTGGTGTTCGATGGCGAAGCCGCCGCGCTGCAATTTGCCGACAGCTCCAAGGAGATGGCTGGCTACAGGCTGCACAGCACCGAACTGCTGGTGGCCCTGCTGCGCCCCTTTGCCAGCAAGGGAAGCTGGTCGGGCACGCACTTGCAACCCAGCGCAGACGTGCCGACGCAGGGGCCAGTCGCGGCCCTGACGCGCGCAGCCATCCGGCCGCGCCGCGTCTGGCAGTTTTGGCGCATGCAGCCGGCAGCGGAGAAAGCGCTGGCCAACGCCAGCGGCTGCCTGTTGGCGGCGGGTGTGGGCGAGGCACCCCTGTTGCGCCAGGCCACGTTCACCGTGTGGCAGGACGCTGCGGCCATGGACGCCTACGCCCGATCGGGCGCGCATGGTCAGGCCATCCGGGCCGCGTACGGTGGCGACTACTTCTCCGAATCGATGTTCGTGCGCTTCGCTCCGCTGCGGATCCAGGGGCGCTGGCAGGGCGTCCAGCATGACTGAGCCCGCCGCCCTGCGCGAGCCCCACGTGGTGGTGGTGGGCGCCGGTGTGGGCGGGCTGGTCAGCGCGCTGCTGCTGGCCCACCAGGGTGTGCGCGTCACGCTGCTGGAAGCGGCCGCCACGCCCGGCGGCAAGCTGCGCCAGCAGCAGGTGGGCGACGCCCGCATCGATGCCGGGCCCACCGTGTTCACGATGCGCTGGGTGTTCGACCAGATCTTCGACCAGGTCTCGCAGTCGCTGGACCAGCATCTGCGCCTGCAGCCGCTGCAGGTGCTGGCCCGCCATGCCTGGCGCGGCCATGATGCGCGGCTCGATCTGCATGCCGACCCGGCGCAATCAGCCGATGCCATCGCGCAGTTCAGTTCACCCGCCGAGGCGCGTCGCTTCACCGCGTTCTGCCAGCAGTCAAGGCAGGTGTACCAGCGGCTGGAAGGGCCTTACATCCGGGGCCACCGGCCCACACTGCTGGGCATTGGTGCGGCCCTGGGCCCGGCAGGCCTGGCCACGCTGGCGGGCCTGGGGCCGATGGCGTCGATGTGGCGCAGCCTGGGCCGGCATTTCCATGACCCGCGCCTGCGGCAGCTGTTCGGCCGCTACGCCACCTATTGCGGCGCGTCGCCCTGGCTGGCGCCGGCCACACTGATGCTGATCGCCCATGTCGAGCTCGAAGGCGTGTGGCAGGTCGAAGGCGGCATGCATGCGCTGGCGCAGGCCCTGGCCGGGCTGGCCGCGCAGCAAGGCGCTTCACTGCGCTACGGCTGCCCGGTGGCCGAGATCCTGGTGCATGGCGGCCAGGCGGTCGGCGTGCAACTGGCCGATGGAGAGCACCTGGCTGCCGATGCCGTGGTGTTCAACGGCGACGCCGGCGCGCTGGCCGCCGGGCTGCTGGGCGATGCATGCAGCCGTGCGGCTGCCGCCGTGCCCAGGCAGCGCCGTTCGCTCTCGGCAGTGACATGGGCCGTGCAGGCCCGGACCCAGGGGTTTCCGCTGGTGCGCCACAACGTGTTCTTCGACGACGACTACGCGGCCGAGTTCGACGACATCTTCCGCTTGCGGCGCCTGCCGCAGCGGGGCACGGTGTACGTCTGCGCCCAAGACCGCGCCGACTCTGGCGCAGATCCCGGGCAGGCAGAACGGTTGTTGTGCCTTGTCAACGCACCGCCAGACGGTGACCAACGAGTCTTCGACTCCACCGAGACCGATCCATGCGAAGCGCAGTGCCTGAACCTGCTGAGCCAATGCGGCCTGCACATCGACCCGGCGTCTCTGCAGATGCAGCGGACCACGCCAGCCGATTTCAACCGGCTGTTCCCGGGAACGGGCGGGGCGCTGTACGGCCAGGCCACGCACGGCTGGATGACGCCCTTCCGCCGGGCCTCGTCGGCCAGCCGCCTGCCGGGCCTGTTTCTGGCCGGCGGCAGCGTGCATCCGGGGCCGGGGGTGCCGATGGCGGCGCTGTCGGGCCGTCTCGCGGCCGAGACAGTGATGGCACACCTCGCTTCGACCAGGCGGTCGAGCCGGGCGGCTACCTCTGGTGGTACGTCGACGCGATCAGCGATGACGGCCGGCATGCGCTGAGCATCATCGCCTTCGTCGGCAGTGTGTTCTCGCCTTACTACGCCAGCAGACACGCCCGCCAAGGTATGGCGGTCGACCCGGAAGACCACTGTGCGCTGAACGTGGCGCTGTATGGCGCAGGCGGCAGGCGCTGGACCATGACAGAGCGCGGGCGCACCAAGGTGCAGAGGTCCAGCACCCAGTTCGACATCGGACCCAGCCGGGTGGCGTGGATGGGAGACCACCTGCGCATCGACATCGATGAACGCGGTGCGCCGCTGCCACGCCGGGTGCGCGGCACGGTGAAGGTGTACCCGGCTGCACTGTGCCGCTTCAGCACCGCGCTGGATGCCGCAGGGCACCATCGTTGGGGTCCGATCGCGCCGGGCGCGCGTGTGACAGTGGCACTGAGCAACCCCGCGCTGCAGTGGCAGGGCGAAGGCTACCTGGACAGCAACGACGGTGACGAGCCGGTGCACCGGCGCTTCCTGGGGTGGGACTGGTCGCGCGCCCGGTTGCCCGATGGCAGCACGGCCGTGATGTACGACGTGCGCGAGATCGACGGCAGCCAGCGTGTGATCGCCGAACGCTTCATGCCCGATGGCAGCCACCAGCCGTTTGAGCCGCCCCCACGCCAGGCCCTGCCGGGCACGCTGTGGCAGATCGACCGCAACACCCGCGCCGAGGCGGTGAGCCCCGGCAATCTGCCAGCCCGGCTGGTGCAGACGCTGGAGGACACGCCGTTCTACACCCGCAGCCTGGTCGACATGCGCCTGTGCGGCCAGCGGGTCACTGCGGTGCATGAAACCCTGGCGCCGCAGCGGCTCAAGGCCTGGCCGATGCGCTTCATGTTGCCCTGGCGCATGCCGCGGCTGGCCTGAGAGGCTGAGAGTCTTTCGATACAGGAGCCGCCATGGTTTCCAACGAAACCGTCAAGATCGTGCATGTGCTCGCAGCCTGCCTGTTTCTGGGCAATGTCGTGGTCAGCGGCACCTG
This sequence comes from Burkholderiales bacterium, assembly GCA_038246615.1. GTDB lineage: Bacteria > Pseudomonadota > Gammaproteobacteria > Burkholderiales > Burkholderiaceae_C > Pseudaquabacterium. The sequence continues at coordinate 732 of JBBRVT010000317.1, read as the reverse complement.
GGCTGCGCTTGCAGAGCGCACCCGCAACTATGAGGTGATCGCCTTCAGCAACCGGATGGTGCTGATCACCGACGCCCTGTTCACCCTCACCGGCGCGGTGCTGGTGGTGGTCACTGGGTCGATGATGGCCCACCGCTACGGCGGCGCCTCGTCGCAGGGCTGGATTGCCTGGTCCTATGCGCTGTTTGCCATTTCGGGCCTGATCTGGGCGGTGCTGCTGGTGCCCATCCAGCTGCGCCAGCGCAAGCTGCTGCAGCGCTACAAGGCGGTGACCAGCGAATACCTGCGGCTGTCGCGCATCTGGCAGATCTCGGGCGCCATCGCCACCGTGGTGCCCCTGCCCATCGTGTACTTGATGATCACCAAGGTCGGCGCGGTCTAGCCACGGGGTCGTGTCCCACGCTGGCCGACCAGCTGCCCCGGGTCCTGTCGCCGGCTGAGACCCTGCTCGGGCGCGTCGCGGCGCTGTTCCGGTTCAACACCCATGCCCTCGCGATGCCCGTCGGCGACGCCCCGGTGATCGCCCGCGCAGTCGCACGCTGGACCGCTGCCCGCACGGCCCTGGACGGGCTGGTGGCCCTGCTTTCTTGCCGGCGCCCACCTGGCCCTGGGCCACCGGTGAACACGCGCTGCGCCGATGCGCCGGCGCGCTGCGGTCTGGCGACACGCGTTCGTGGCGGGTGTTGCCTGCCAGGACGTCGGCTGGGGCGCCTCGGCACTGCCGGTCATGCC